>JAPHUI010000059.1 GCA_026193755.1 Ignavibacteriaceae bacterium
ATGAAGAACCGCAGCCACCAACACCGTAAAACAATTCGTGGTTTGTAGAGGCGAGTCGGTGACTCGCCTTTATTATTTTATTTGACTAAGTTTCAGTAGTCATTCTGAAGGAGCGTAGCGACTGAAGAATCTTAAAATTTACTCAGAAGATTCTTCGCGTTGCTCAGAATGACTAAGTGAAAAACCAATGAGCAAGCGTAATAAAAAATATTACCAAACTCTTTTTCTTCTCCTCATTCTACTTACAGCTTATAGCTTACCGCTTAATGCTACGATTAGATTTGTAAGCAAAACCGGACTTAGCATACCACCTTATATAACCTGGGAAACAGCAGCCGACAGCATACAAAAGTGCATTAACATTTGTGTCTTTGGCGATACAATTTATGTAGCCAACGGAATTTATGAAGAACAGGTTATAATGATACCGGGTTTGTCACTTATAGGTGCAGGAATAGATAGTTGTGTGATTGATACAAGAGAATTGGTCAACACGACTGGATTTGTTGCAGTAGAAGTTAAAGACAGTTGTCTTTTCAGGGGATTTCAAATAAAGGTTTATTATAATTCAGAAAAAGGCTATGGCATTTCACAAAGCGGTAATAGCCAAGTTGAAGTAAATAAAATAAACACTGCTGGGTTTGGAATGTATGTTGGATATACGGGGACTAATCTTCCAAATGTGTATAAAAATATTATTAATAATGTTAGCATAGGGATTGATATTTTCAATTCAAATTCAATTATAAGAAGTAATACAATATATACAGATCCTACTTCTCTAGCTGCAATCGTTGCAGGAATCCGTACATCAGCATTTACAAATGAATATACACCAATTATTGATTCAAATTATATCTTAGATCACTACTATGGTATATATGTGGAGCTAGGGTCAAGTCCTGTAATTAAAAATAATATTATATTAAAGAGAGGTGGATATGGTATTCTAGCCGGAATTGCTGGCAATGTAAAAATATTAAATAATAAAATTATTGCAGAAACTGGATATGATGGTATTTACAAAAATGGTTCAACTGTACAAGCGACAAATAATTTTATATTTGGTCCTTTTATTCACTATGGAATTCTTCTTGGACCGAATGACACACTCACGAATAGCGTAGTATCAGGAGCAACCAAAGGAATTGGGGCGTGGGATAATCAAAATTTCATTGCACGGTTTAACGATTCCTGGAATAATGGAACAAACTATAATGGCTTTACACCTGATACAACAAACCTCTCGGTTGATCCAATGATAGTAAACGACGACTCAACACATGGAGATTTAGATTTTCATCTTCAAAAATATTCACCTTTAATTGATGCCGGTGATCCGAATATCCTGGATAAAGACGGAACAAGAAGCGACATCGGGCTTTATGGCGGTCCTTATGGAGAAAGTTATACTTACCAGGATCTTCCGCCAAAACCTCCAAAAAATCTAACAGCAGTTGTAGACAGCAGCATAATAACATTAACCTGGAACAGGAACACAGAATCAGATTTCAATCATTATAATCTTTACAGGGATACAACAAGTAACTTCCAGATAGATTCGACAAAGCTTGTTGGTTCACTTTCAGATACATTTTATCTTCATATAATACCACCCGGAGTAGCAAGACTATATTTCAAACTAACAGGAGTAGACAACCAGGGAAATGAGTCAAATCCATCAGAAGAAGTGGCAGTAATTCTTGTATCAGTAAAGAATAAATGGAAACCAGTAAACAACTACATTCTTTATCAGAACTATCCCAATCCATTCAATCCAACAACAAAGATAGGCTACAAACTAAAAGATAAAGGATATGTAAAGCTGTACGTATACGATGTAAAAGGAGAATTGGTAGAGGTATTAGTAAATCAAACACAGGAAGCGGGTTACTACGAAGTAGAATTCAACGGAGAAGGAAAGACAGAGTTGATAGGAGTAAAGAATCCATTTGTAAGCGGAGTTTATCTCTGTCAGATAATAGTCCAGAGTGAAAAAGGAATATCTGTCTTCAGTGATATGATAAAGATGATTTTGTTGAAATAGAATGACAAACATCTGTCACACTGAGTTTATCGAAGTGTGACGTCAGAATGAAGTGTCAGTCTTCCACGGGCTCAGACTGACAAAAAAATCCCCTCCTCATAAATAAGGAAGGGTGTCCGAAGCACGGGGTGGTGTTTAGTTAAAACTGTTAACTCAACTTTCTCCCTCCACACCTTCGTCCCCTTCCCGAATCAAGTTCGGGACAAGCTCTCGGGCAGGAGGGGAATAACCTTTTGTGTACTTAGGTTAAATTTTGAGATTCTTC
>JAPHUI010000090.1 GCA_026193755.1 Ignavibacteriaceae bacterium
AATTCCAATCTTATGAAAAGGTGTAGCATCTGCGCCTCCGCCGTTCCAGGTGTCTGCAACCATAAGGTTTGATTTTTCCTTATCTATTTTACGGGCAATGTCCCATATCATTGGCGCGCTTTCCCCGTTGCCAATCTGAATACTGTCTCCGTACCCGATGCAATCAAAATTAAACATTCCAATAATTTTATCCGGATTGCTTTTCAGATTTTCTACAAAATATTTTGAGCCAAACAATCCCTGTTCCTCACTAGCAAAAAGAACAAACAAAACACTTCGCTTTGGTTTTACACTGCTTAATTGAAATACTTTCGCAAGTTCCAATACCGCGGCAGAGCCAGAAGCATTATCGTTGGCTCCCGGAAACAACAATCCGGCTTGCGAACCAACATGATCTAAATGTGCACCGATCACCAAATATTCCTTTTTTAAAACTGGGTCTGTTCCTTCAATCTTGCTAACAACATTCATTGTTCTCACAGAATTTTTGTATTTGGCGTTAACAAATATTTCTGCTGTTCTTCTAGTTAAAAATGAATTCGGTGCTTCTCTATCGTCTATTCTTTTCTGGCATTCGTTGATGGAAATTTTTACAAGACCCAGAAAATCATTTGCAACTTCCGGAGAGATCTGAAGTTGTGGAAAGCTATCTAACTGCTCGCCTTCGCCGTGCATTACACTGCCGATCAGAGGTTGTGGTTTGTCAGCATTAGGAAGAGAAACAAAAAGAATTCCCCTGGCACCATGCTCGTAAGCAACCCGCGATTTTTGTCTTGGATATTCGTTACCCCATTCCTCATCGTTTATTTTCCATGAAGGACTCTGTTTAAATACTAAAACGATCTTGTTTTCAACATTTATTTTTTCATAGTCATCATAACCAAGATCAGGTCTTGAAATTCCGTAACCGCAAAAGACAACCGGCAGTGTTATATTAGCTGCCCCGGTAAATCCTCTTAACACGAAATCCTTTCCAAGAATATATGGAAATTTTTTATTGCCATTTATTAGATTGAAGACAGCCGGTGTATCAATTTTATTATATTCAACATTCAGGTATTGAAAGAACCCATCGTCTCCCTCAGGAAGCAACCCCAATTGTTTAAATCTTTCGGCTGCAAAGTTTGCTGCCTTATTGTAACCCTCGCTGCCTGAAAGCCTACCATCATATTCCCCGGAGGAAAGGATTTTTACGGTCCACAAAAGATCCCCGCTCTTAATGTTCTCCATGCCCAGATCTTTTATCTGCGGAAAGACTTTTAAGTAAAAGACTGTTACAAATAAAAGAATAATTAGGTTTTTCATTTTATTCTTCTATTGCCTCTCCTTCTTCTTCGGGAACAACCTTGGCTATATCGGCAATAGAGTCTCCATCCTTAAGCCTGATTACTCGTACGCCTTGCGTTGCTCTTCCCATTACACGAATATCTTTCATGCTCTGTCTGATAACCATTCCTTTTGTTGAAATAATTACAAGCTCATCGTTATCGTTTACTTCCATCATTGCTATCATCTTACCAATTTTATCGCTGGTCTTTACTGTAATTACGCCCTTTCCGCCGCGATGTGTTATTCTGTAATCGTTTATATCTGATCTTTTACCGAAACCTTTTTCAGTAACTACCAGCACGCTCATTCCCTGTCTTTTAATTACAAGAAGTCCAACTACTTTATCGCCTTTGCCCAAACGAACACCCCGCACACCTGTTGCTGTTCTGCCCATATCGCGAGCATCCTTCTCGTTAAACCGTACAGCAAAGCCATTACGTGTTCCAATCATTATGTCGTTTGTGCCATCCGTCATTTTTACTTCGATCAGCCTATCGTTCTTCTTAAGATTGATTGCATTTATTCCGCCCTTGCGAACGTTTCCATACGCAGATAGAACTGTCTTTTTGACGGTTCCTAGCTCAGTAGCCATAATAAGGTATTTATCGTCGCTAAATTCTTTAACGGCAACAAATGCCGTTATCATTTCATCCTTATCTTTCTGAAGGAGGTTGAGAATGGATCTTCCTCTAGCGGCTCTGCCGCCTTCAGGAATTTCATGAACTTTAAGCCAGTAAACTTTTCCTTTATCGGTAAAGAAAAGAATGTATTGGTGTGTTGAGGCAATAAACATGTGTTCTATAAAATCATCCTCTTTGGTTCCTGCGCCGGTAACACCTTTGCCGCCTCTTCCTTGTTTTCTGTAACCGCTTACCGGGAATCTTTTTATAAATCCGCTGTGAGAAATTGTAACAACAACATCTTCTTCAGCAATTATATCTTCTAAAGAAAAATCTTCGTAATCATATACTATTTCTGTTCTTCGGGCATCAGCATATTTTTTTCTGATTTCCTGAAGCTCTTCTGTAATTATCAGTTTCCTTTTTTCTTCACTTTTAAGAATTCCCTTTAGCTTTTCAATCAGCTTAATCGTTTCTTTGTATTCGTCTTCTATCTTTTGTCTTTCAAGGCCCGTTAAACGCTGCAGCCGCATATCGAGAATGGCTTTCGCCTGTATCTCGCTAAGCTTGAACTTTTTCATCAGGTTCTGCTTTGCGGTTTCAACGTCTTTAGATTTCTTTATAGTCTGAATGACTGCATCAATATTGTCGAGAGCAATTATATATCCTTCAAGTATGTGTGCTCGTTTCTCGGCAGCATCAAGTTCAAATTTTGTTCTGCGAATTAATACATCCATCCTGTGATCAAGAAAGAACTGAAGCGTTTCTTTTAAGTTGAGCACCCTCGGTACACCGTTCACAAGGGCAAGAGTATTCACCCCAAAAGTTGTCTGCATTTGTGTATGCACAAAAAGCTGGTTAAGAACTATGGGTGGTTGTGCATCTTTCTTTAGTTCTATAACTACGCGCATGCCGTCCCGGTCAGACTCGTCCCTTATATTGCTTATGTCGTTTATCTTTCCTGCATGTACCAGATCTGCTATTTTTTCAATGAGGTTGGCTTTATTTACCTGATATGGTAGTTCTGTAATAACAATATGTTCCCTGCCGCTTTTTTGCGTTTCAATGTTCGCTTTTGCCCTGACAATAATCCTGCCTCTGCCAGTAAGAAAGGCTTCCTTCACACCAGCATATCCATATATTATGCCGCCGGTTGGAAAGTCCGGGGCAATGATGTTCTTCATCAGTTTTTCTATGGTAATACCTGGATTTTTTATTAGTGCTATTAATCCATCAACCACCTCGCTAAGATTGTGTGGCGGAATATTGGTTGCCATCCCTACTGCAATGCCGCTTGAACCATTTATTAAAAGATTTGGTAAGTACGAAGGCATTACGGTTGGTTCCTGGAGGGTATCGTCAAAATTGGGTATAAAGTCCACTGTGTTCTTATCAAGATCCCGCAGCATTTCCTCAGAAATTCTTGCAAGACGAGCTTCTGTGTAACGCATCGCCGCAGGAGAATCACCATCCACTGATCCGAAGTTTCCCTGTCCGTCAACGAGCGGGTAACGTAAAGAAAAATCTTGCACCATTCTTACCATAGAATCATAAACCGCAGTGTCTCCATGAGGATGATACTTACCAAGAACTTCACCAACAATTCTTGCTGATTTTTTATAAGGTTTGTTATGAGCCATGCCCAGATCGTGCATGCCATACAGCACTCTCCGGTGAACTGGTTTTAGCCCGTCTCTTACGTCTGGTAATGCACGCGCTACAATTACCGACATTGCGTAGTCTATGTACGAGGATTTCATTTCCTCTTCAAGTGTAACAGGTACTATTTTCTCAAAAATTGTTGCCATCTCTTAAAACTTTTCAAATGTTATTTTTAAATGTCAAGATTTGCATACTTAGCATGCTTTTCAATAAATTCTTTTCTGGGCTCAACATCGTCACCCATTAGTGTTTCAAAAATTTTATCTGCGCTTGCCGCGCTTTCTAATGTGACCTGCAGAATGGTTCTAGTTTCGGGATTCATTGTCGTCTGCCACAGCTGTTCAGGGTTCATTTCGCCTAAACCTTTATAGCGTGAAATTACAACCCCCTTTACACTTTTTTCTTCAGTTAGCTCTTCCTCGGATTTTACTTTCTCCTTACCATCTACTTTCAATCTTTTTAATACTTTATTCCTTTCGTCTTCGTCGTAAGCATAAAGTTCTTCCTTGCCTTTTTTAATTTTATAAAGAGGTGGTTGAGCAATGTAAACTTTTCCTGCGGTTATTAATTCTTTCATGTGTCTATAAAGGAACGTAAGCAACAGTGTCCTGATATGACTTCCGTCAACGTCAGCATCGGTCATTAGAATAATTTTACCATAACGGGATTGAGAGTGGTCAAACTCGGCTCCGAGACCCGCACCAATTGCAGAGATGATTGCTCTTATTTCATTATTTTCCAGGATTCTGTTCAGCTTTGCTTTTTCCACGTTTAGTATTTTGCCTCTCAAAGGAAGGATGGCTTGAAACTTTCTGTCTCGACCCTGCTTCGCCGAGCCACCCGCGGAATCGCCTTCAACAATATAAATCTCACAATGTTCAGGATCCGTAATGCTACAGTCTGCAAGCTTGCCGGGAAGATTCATACTGTCGAGTGCATTTTTTCTCCGGGCAAGGTCCCGCGCCTTTCTTGCAGCTTCTCTGGCCTCTGCTGCCCGCATACATTTCTCAATAATTTTTTTTCCAACGGATGGATTTACTTCTAGATATTCTGCAAGCTTTTCACCAACGAGTGTCTCCACAGCTGATTTTGTTTCGCTGTTACCAAGCTTTGTTTTGGTTTGTCCTTCAAACTG
>JAPHUI010000321.1 GCA_026193755.1 Ignavibacteriaceae bacterium
TAAATCTGCGTTATACTTTTAATAATTACAAAGTCAAGCAAAAAGGTCCGGGGGATGATAATGGAACTATGGAAGGGGGAGAGGATTTTTAAAAAAGCCCCACTCCTAACCTCTCCCCAAAGGGGAGAGGAATTTTGGTTTACAATGTTTCTAATCGTTTGTAAATATTTATTATTTTTCTTACCGTGTTTCTATCAATAATATATTTGCTTTAATTTACTATGAAATCAAAATCCAAAGGTGAAATACTTCTCTATAAAACTCCCGAAGGCGACACACAAATTGATGTAAAACTGGAAGAAAAAACTGTATGGTTGAACCTTAATCAGTTAGCAGCATTATTGCAAAAAGATAAATCTGTTATTTCAAGGCATATTCGTAACATATTTAATGAAAAGGAATTACAGCGGAATTCAACTGTTGCAAAATTTGCAACAGTTCAAGTTGAGGGTAATAGGAAAATAGAGAGAGAGATTGAATACTATAATTTAGATGTAACAATGTCAGTAGGATACCGTGTCAAATCAAAACGAGGAACACAGTTTCGAATTTGGGCAAATAAGGTATTAAAAGATTACTTGACAAAAGGATATGTATTAAATGAAAGAAGACTTAAAGAGCAGACTGAAAGGATTAAAGAATTAGAAAAAACTCTTGATATTTTTTCTAAGGTAACAGAATCTTATCAACTAAAACAAGATGAATTTGCTGGAATAATACAGGTTGTTAAAGATTATACCTATGCATTGGATACGCTGGATAATTATGATAAAAAGTCTTTAAGCATTTCTTCTACCAATAAAAAAGAAATATTCCAAATTAATTATGAGTCGTCTAAAAAAGTCATTACAAAAATGAAAGAAAAATTCGGCGGTTCAACACTATTTGGGAAAGAAAAAGATAAATCTTTTAAAGGAACAGTTGGTACAATTTATCAGACTTTTGGTAAAAAAGAATTGTATCCGAGTATTGAAGAGAAAGCAGCACATCTGCTATACTTCACAATTAAAAATCATTCCTTTATAGATGGAAATAAGAGAATTGCTGCTGCATTATTTCTGTGGTTCCTTCAAATGAATAATTATCTTTATGCAAAAAATGGTAGCAAAAGAATTCCGGATAATGCACTAGTTGCACTGTGCTTATTAATAGCAGAAAGTAATCCAAAAGAAAAAGACATGATAGTGAAGGTTGTAATAAATTTAATTAATAAGAAAAATTAAACAATCTTATTTCAAATAAATCATCTTCTTCACTGCAGAGAAAGAATCTGCTACCAGCTTATAAAAATAAACTCCGGAAGGCTGATCTTTTGCATTCCATTGAAATGAATAGCTTCCTGCTGGTAAATTTTCATTCACCAATTCATCTACCTGCTGCCCGATAGCATTGAATATCTTCAAAATGACTTTACTTTCAACTGGCAATTCAAATGATATTGTTGTTGAAGGATTAAACGGATTTGGAAAATTCTGATCAAGTTTATATTCATCTGGTAGTATAGTTTCTGTCTTTTTCACTCCAGAAATAGATCCACCACGAACCAAACGGACATAATTGAAGATTCGTGTAGCATCACCTTGAGGAGCCATTGGGAAGTAGTATCCGTCGGGTATGTAAACAAATCCGCTGAAGTCGTGACCCTTCCTGTCACTGCGCTGGGCTCCGGCTCCATGAACGTCTAGCCAGCTATTCATCATATATCCAAGAGACCGCCCGAAACTGATGTAAGCTCCTGCGTCTCCCATTCCGTTGCTTTTGACGTGTGTGGTGCTCGTCCAGTACCACGGATAATCAATCTCACCAACTTCATTTGTAATCTCTGTAGTGTTAAACACTGGATCGATAGCTGCAGAACCGGTAGCATCCGGAGATCGGGAATAATCCAAAATGCTTTGCATTTCCTTTGCATTCGGTAATCGCCAGTCGTTATATCCCAGATAGTTTTCATTGTTCTTTTGTTGAACCCAGGCAAGTGCATCTTCCCATTTCATTCCGGAGCGAGGACCGATATTCACACCATTACCTCTATCGTCCTTCGACCACATTAAACCCGTTGCACTGTCTGTGATTGTCCCATTTCCGTTGTCTACAAAATTATTTATTCCGTAATCCGGGTTACCACTAACGTAACGAGCATAGTGTATTGAAGGGTTGTTCCCAATTGGATCACGTGGGTAACCTTTAATGCGTCCATCTGCAAAATTTACTCCAAAGACTGCAGGTTGACTACCAAATACTAGTCCGGTGTATTCATTGTTAGACCAGTACTGTGCATCAATCAAACGTTCTCCTACAGTCGTGTCCCCATATACAAATGTGAAATAGTCTGTATCAATAAATGGTAATAACTGGAGAGGATTTGGTCCACTCGGGTCAAGACCACGGAAGTCTATAAGTGAATATAATTCTTTGATTGATGGTGTACGCCAATCGTTGTAACCGCCATAGTTTTGTGCATTTAACGTTGCAGGGTATGATAGGAATTCTGTCCAGGATAATTGATCGTAAGTATCGAGATCTCCGTCCTCATCTGTGTCAGGAGTTCTTATCCAGGTCAGACGGGTTACATTGTCGTATACTGTAAGACTATCATTGCTAATAGTAAAGCCAGGTTGGTTCCCAAAAAACTGAGCATCCTGACCATAGAAAGGTTCTCCCGGTTGAGGAGGGGAAATTGCGTGAGTGGAATCGTAACATATATCCTGTCCGGTATCCACAATTGGATAATTTTGCGAAAAGGCAAAAATTGAAAAGAAGAATACAATAAAACCTATAAGTAAAAAACATTTTTGCATTTTATATCCCAATTTTCTCATTTGACAACTAACTTGAAGCTGAGGTTTAATTCAATAAATAATTTTATTCATTAACAACGAATTCACAATCATTTGGTATCTCTGGTCTTACAAGTAATACATCCTCCCTCAGCAAGTGAACTGTACCGACAGGATCACCTTTTTTCTTTACAACATACTTTTTGAATGTAAATGCTACAGGAACGACACCTGCAGTTTTAGCTTTGCTATGGAATGCTGCAATCGAGGCGGTTTTCTTTAATACATTTTTCGGGACAATCTCCTTAGTATTCTCAACTCTCAGAACAACGTGAGAACCAGAAACACTTCTGGCATGAAACCAATAGTCGTTTTGCTTTGCAAATTTTGTAGTGAGAAGATCATTGTTTTTGCTGTCTTTCCCAACGTAGATGTTGTATTTCCCATCAATCAAATAATGCTTGAATTTTGAGCTTAAATCTTCTTTAGCTTCCTTTTCGTGTGTTGGTTTTATTTTTAGCATTTTCATTAATTCATCTAATTCTTTTATTGATTGAATGTTGCTTAGTGAGTCGACCGTCTTTTTTAAGAACTGAAATTCCTTATTTGTTTTTTTAAAAAGCTCCTGAGTTTTAGCAAATGCAGTTCTTTCTGATTTTGATTTATCGAAATAATATTCGATATTTTTTTTCGGGGACAGTTTCGGGTTTAGTTTGATCTCAACTTTTTCGCCTGAGGAAAAAATATCATCAACTACGACTAATTTCATGCCAATCTTTAACTCGTTGATGTTAGCCAATAACAATTTGCCCCTTTTGTTGTATTTAGTTTCTCTACTTCCTCTTTCAATAACTCCCTGAAGGTTCTGAATTTTGGAGGTTACTTTATTCTGTTCTCTTTCAAGATAATTTTTGATTAGCTTCAATCGGGATTTCTTAGCATCTAAATAATGTTCTTTAGATAGGAGATAATTCTGTGCTTCAATGACGCTATCAAATAATTTTTTCTCTGTAAACGGAAAGCTTTTAAAGTTCTCAAATCCAAGCTTAACCTCATCTGTATTGTTATCGATGAAGGCACAAGGTTTGGAATTTCGGATCTCTTCTAATACTTCACTCAGTAACTTTACAGACTCTTCATTGCTAAAATTTGTTGAACGGGATTTGGTCTCTCTTATTATTTCACTTCCGATAACGGGGAATTTCCTTCGAATTTCATCTAAATAATTTCCTACTATTACTACATCCGGTTTTATCAGATTCCAACCTGAGACAAATACTTTATCCGAGAACTCTTTTATTATTTGTTTAAGCGCTTCCTCATCAAATGATTTAAAAGAATGAAACCTTTGATTGTTGTCAAGGTAAAACACATTTGTGAACTTTCCCCTGATAGTAAAATAAATTTCAGACTGCTCAAGTTTTAATTTTATGATTCTGTCATCATTTGCAATCCCAAATGAAATTATTCTTTGACCGGTTGTTTCTTCAAAAAAGTTGATTGTATTTTTCTTAGCACGAGTGTATTTATTCTTTATTGCGAAAAAGGAATTGCCGGGAATAACAGAAAGTTCGATAAAAATATTCTCATTCATTTTTTCACAATTTATTACTAGAGTTCCTTTCTCCTGAGAAAATATTTCCCGGATCACAGCATCTTTTAGAAGTTCATTAGTCTCTAAAATAATCCTGTTAAGGAAAAAATAATTTTGAATCATAACCGTTTTATGTGAATTTTCAGTATAAAAATTAAACAACTACTTTAGCAAGAGCAAGAAATTAAAATACGTGATTGATATATTGAATGAATGATTGAATGGTTTTAATCATTTCAATCAACCAATAAGTAATTCATTCAAACTGCACTATGAAATTGATTAAGAATAAGGCAATTGATATATTTGATTAATGAAAAAAAACCTTCGGAAATCGTTACTTCGAAAGATTCTATATATCCTTATTGGGTTTATTGCATTTATTATACTACTGAATTATGTAATCATGCCCTGGTACGTAAGTTCTCCCGAAACTAAAGTTCCGGAAGTTGTTGGACTTCAATCACAAGAAGCAATTAACTTGTTGGAGAAAGAGGGCTTTAAACCCTTAATAAGTGATACTTCTTATGGACTTCAGGTTCCACCTGGGGCCGTGTTTCTTCAAAAGCCTGATGCCGGTAAAGTTGTCAAGGAAGGTCGCACTATCTTTCTGTTTGTAAGTGGGGGGCAAAAAGTAATTTCTGTTCCACTTCTGAAAGGCAAGTCAATTCTTGATGCAAAATTTGCTTTGGAACGATTAGGATTAAAGCTTGGACGAGTAGAAAGAATTCCTTCAAGCCAACCGGAAGATATGATTTTCGATCAGCAATATGCTGAAAGGACACTTTTAAAACAGGGAGAAATTGTTGGAGTGACTGTTAGTGCAGGACGGGGAGGTGGAGAAATTATTGTTCCTGATTTAATCGGAAAGTCTCTTTCTGAAGCGAAGAAAATTCTTGCGGACAGTTCATTAGTAATAGGAAAAATTAATTATCAAACGTCATCAACACTTTTACCAAATACTATTTTGGATCAATATCCAAGTAGCGGAAATACACTAAACCCGGGAGATGCGGTTGACCTTTTTGCAACCAAAGCATCAAATAAAAACAGTCCGGATGAGGAGAATAACTAATAATGGCTATAATTGCTCCTTCGATACTTTCAGCAGATTTTTCAAATTTATCCCAACAGATCAGACTAACAGAGATAGGAGGAGCTGGTTGGATTCATTGCGATGTTATGGATGGACATTTTGTTCCCAATATTACTATTGGACCGATCATAGTTGAAGCTGCAAGGAAATGTACAAAACTTCCAATTGATGTTCACCTGATGATTGAAAATCCGGATAAATATCTTGAGGCTTTTGCAAATGCAGGTGCGAACTATATCTCAGTTCACGTTGAAGAAGTTGTTCATCTCAACAGAACAGTAAACTATATAAAGGAACTTGGCTGTAAAGCGGGAGTAGTTGTAAACCCTGCCACACCTATAAACAGCATTATGGATATAGCTGAATATATAGACCTGCTCTTAATCATGACTGTTAATCCGGGATTTGGTGGACAAAAGTTTATTTCGAATTCAATCAGAAGAATTGAAGAAGCTGTTAGTTTGAGAAATAAACATCATTCAAAATTTCTTATTGAGATAGATGGTGGTGTTAACAAAGAAACTATTGTAAATGCAAAAAAGGCTGGTGTTGATGTATTTGTAGCTGGTTCTGCTATTTTCGACGCGGATAATATAACGGCTGCAACAACTGAGCTGAAAAATCTTATAAAATAATTCAACCTCATATTTAGACAGGGTTCATAAAAATTGATTCCTCAGGTAGTAAACCATTCAAAAGAAAATAGTTCGCTCAAGTATAATATTGGAAAGAATATTTTTGATTTTAGGTTCGCTTATGTAATGGGAATTCTTAATATTACTTCAGATTCCTTTTCTGATGGTGGATTATTTATCAATAAACAAAAAGCCGTCAATCATGCATTGGAAATGATAGAATCAGGTGCAGATATTATTGATATCGGTGGAGAATCTACCAGACCGGGTTCTGAACCGGTAAGTGAGTCCGAAGAATTGGAACGAGTTATTCCTGTTATTAATGGAATACTCAAATCAAAACCTGATGCGAGCATTTCAATAGATACAACGAAAGCAAACGTGGCAAAGCAGGCACTAAGAAATGGGGCATTGATAGTCAATGACATTAGCGGAGGAACTTTCGAGCCGAGTATATTTGAAGTTGCAAGTGAACTCAATGCAGCAATGATACTGATGCATATAAAAGGAAAACCAAAAACAATGCAGGTTTCACCTGAATATTCTAATGTAATTGCTGAAGTTTATGATCATCTGGCGAAACAAAGTTCAATTGCATCAGAACACGGCATTGAAAATATTATTATAGATCCGGGAATTGGATTTGGAAAGAGACTTGAACATAATCTGTCTCTCATCAATGGGCTTGATTATTTCAGGTCTTTAGGTTTTCCAATTTTAATCGGCTTATCACGCAAATCTTTTATTGGAAATATTTTAAATTTACCTGTTGAAGAAAGAGATGATGCAACAAATTCAATGAATATGCTGGCTTTAAGTAAAGGTGCGCGAATAATCCGAACTCATAATGTTAAGCAGGCTTATCAAACCTGTAAATTGTTTAACGAAGTAATTATCAACTAATGTTTGAATTATTTAAAATAGGATTCCTGACTGTAACATTCCTTGATGTAGTTGACATATTCATCGTTGCTTTCATAGTTTATAAACTTTATACCATTCTTCGTGGAACAATAGCCGCCCAGATTTTTATTGGTCTGATAATAATTTTTATTTTTTCATTTGCTGCCCAGGCAATTCAACTTAAAGCTTTAAATTCTTTGTTAAAATTGATTACTGACATCTGGGTAATAGCATTTATAATTCTGTTTCAGCCAGAAATCAGGAGATTGCTGGTGATCCTGGCAAGAAATCCTGTTGTTAAAATATTCGGTAAACATGAACTGCATGAATCTGCAGAAATTATTGTCGATGCCGCATTTGAATTATCACAACGTCAGTATGGAGCTTTGATTGTTATTATAAGAGAGACCGGAATACGCAGCTATGTTGAAACAGGAGAAATATTAAACGCAAAGCTCAGCAAATCTCTCATCACATCAATCTTTTTCCCGAAGTCTTCTTTACATGATGGTGCGGTTATAGTCAAGGGAAATATTGTTGAGGCCGCACGATGTACTTTGCCACTTTCCGCATCCACCCAAATTGATAGTGAAAATCTGGGTATGAGACACAGGGCAGGTCTTGGAATTAGCGAGCAAGCAGATGTAATTAGTGTTATTGTTTCTGAGGAAACGGGTAGCATTTCTGTTGCAGAAAATGGAATTCTTACATCCGGTTTATCGAAGGATTCATTAAGAAAAAAATTGAAAGAAGCTTTCATCACTCCTACACCAAAATCCTGGAAAACTTTATTTGAGCAGTTTAAAGGAGAAAAATAAAAATCCTGGTTCTATCTGTGCAGTTATTCCTTTTTATAATGAAAAAGAAACCCTGATTAAAATCCTGAATGAAACAAGCCACTATGTGAAATTTATTTATGCTGTTAATGATGGTTCAGTTGATGATTCTTATCAGACTGAAAGACAAATCTCGAATGTAAAATTCATTGATCACGATAAAAATTATGGTAAAGGAAAAGCTTTAGACACTGGTTTTAAAGCTGCCGTTTCATCAGGATACGATTATATTGTTACACTTGATGCAGACCTTCAACATAATCCAAAATACATTCCTAATCTTATTGAAGGATTAAAATCATTTGATATTGTAATTGGTAACAGATTAATAAATTTAAAAGGAATGCCGATTCAACGAAAACTTAGCAATAAACTAACTTCTTTTTTTCTTACAATAAAAATAGGTCAAAATATATTAGATAGCCAATGCGGTTATAGAGCATATTCAGTAAAGGTTCTTAAAGAAGTAGCTACCGAATATTCTGGCTTTGAGGCAGAGAGTGAAATTCTTGTAAAGGCATCAAAGAAAGGATTTAAAATCGGTTTTGTCGATATCCCGACTATTTATGGAAATGAAAAAAGCAAGATGCAGCCTGTACAGGCTATTTTGGGTTTCCTGAAAGTTATGTTAAATAGAAGTTAAGAGTTGAATTTTAAAATCGTAAAAGAACTATTTATCTGCTATTTTTGTATTTTGAATAGCAAAGATTGATTACTAAAAACCGGGAGGGAAAAATGAAATTAAAATATTTTTCACACTCAGGCTTCCAGTTAACAACATCAACCGGGAAAAGGATTCTAATCGATCCTTTTCTAACTGGAAATCCAAACGCACCTGTCAAAGCTGCTGATGTAGAAGCTGATTACATAATTTTGACTCATGCCCACAGTGATCATATCGGCGATAGTTTTGATATTGCAAAGCGCTGTAACTCCACTTTTATTTGCGTGAATGAACTTGCGAATTACTGTAGTTCAAAAGGATTCAATGCTCATAACATGCATATCGGCGGAGGTTATAATTTTGATTTTGGCAGAGTTAAATTTACTATCGCTCATCACGGTTCTATTACTCCAGATAATCACTATGCTGGAGAACCGGCAGGTGTTATAATTTCTGCGGACGGAATAAATCTTTATCATACTGGAGATACCGGTTTATTTTATGATATGAAACTAATTGGTGAGATGACCTCGATTGATTATATGCTGCTTCCCATAGGCGATAATTTTACAATGGGAATTACGGATGCTCTTAAAGCCATTGAATTAGCTAAACCAAAAACAGCAATACCAATGCATTATAATACATTTCCTGTAATTGTTGCGGACCCAAATGAGTTTAAAAAATTAGCTGAAGAAAAAGGATTTAAAATCAGGGTATTAAATTTTGGCGAAGAAATTGAACTTTAACTCTTGTATGAACAGTTTATCTCTGATGAATACTGATGACTAAAATTATTGCCATAGCAAATCAGAAAGGTGGTGTTGGAAAGACAACAACAGCTATAAATCTTTCTTCTTTGCTTGCGGCTGCCGAAAAGAAAACCCTGCTTATTGATATTGATCCACAATCAAATTCTTCTTCAGGATTAAGCATTTACAAACACAATCCCTCTGTCTATGAAGTTATGGTAGGGAACGAAGACATAAAAAATGTAATTATTGAATCCTATATGCCCTTTCTTGATTTGTTACCTTCAAATATCAACCTGGTGGGTGCAGAAATTGAAATGGTTGAATTACCTAAAAGAGAAACAATATTAAAAGAAGCTTTGCGTGAAGTTTACGAAAGATATGATTATATTTTAATTGACTGTCCACCTTCACTTGGTCTTTTAACTCTGAATGCACTAACAGCATCGAACTCGGTACTCATTCCTGTTCAGTGCGAATATTTTGCGCTTGAAGGACTCGGACAACTTTTAAACACAATAAACATTGTAAAGCAGTATTACAACCCTGATCTTACTATTGAGGGAGTTCTTTTAACAATGTTTGATACCAGACTTCGTCTGTCTCATCAGGTTGCGGAAGAAGTTCGAAAGTATTTCGGTGAAAAAGTATTTAACACAGTAATTAATCGAAACGTCAGAATATCAGAGGCTCCAAGTTTTGGAAAGCCGATAATTTTATACGATGCAGTATCGACCGGCGCACAAAATTATATGGCATTTGCTGCTGAATTAATTGAAAGAAATTCAAAACCCATAAATACATAAAAAGATGAGTAAA
>JAPHUI010000176.1 GCA_026193755.1 Ignavibacteriaceae bacterium
AAACTCTAGCGGTTCTTCTCTTTCTGCCAGGTACTCTATAACTTCCTTTGTCACCGCAGCTACTTTAACCATTCCGTCAGCATCAATTTTATCATAAGTATCTGTCGGTTTGTGATAATCTTCCTCTGGACCGGAAAATAATTGAATTGCAGGAATCCCGGCTGCAACGAAAGACATTTGATCGCTTGCGTCCAGTGGCTGTGTTACAAGAGATATTGAAATACCGGTTACATATTCAACCCCCATAAAAATAAATTTCCATTCTTTGGCGCTATCTCCATTTAATACTAAAATCTTCTTCCCGAGTAATCTTCCAACAGTATCGAGGTTAATATTAGCGATAACTTTATCAGCAGGAAATTCGGTATAACTCTCAACGAAATGTTTACTGCCAACAAGCCCGGCCTCCTCACCAGTGAAGGCAACAAATATTATTGTTCGTTTTGGCTTTTCAGATTTTGCAAGAAGCTTTGCCAGTTCAATCATTACAGCTACTCCACTTGCATTGTCATCGGCACCGGGGTGAATTTTTCCTTCGTTGCCTTTGTAAACATCTGGCCAACCCAATCCAAGATGATCATAATGTGCGGAAATTACCACTGACTGTCCGTTCATTTTTTCATCAGTCCCGGGAATAATTCCGATTACATTTTTCAGAGTAAATTCTTTTCCCTCTTTCCCGACTTTTTCATTCCAGGCTTGAAAATAAGTATCATTATCACCACCTGGAGTTAGCCCGGCATCTTCAAACTGTTTTGCAATATATTCAGCAGCTTTATTAAGTTCTTCAGTACCAAGCCCTCTTCCTTTTAATTCATCGGAAGCAAGAAATTTAACGTGTGCCAACAATTGCTCAGCTGAGAAGACAGGTTTAAGCTTCGCTAATGGTTCTTCCTTCGGAAGTTCCGAAAGTGTGGTCTCACCACCTGTTGCCCAAATTTTGGTTAATGGTGAATTGACAACCGGCCATTGACCCTTTTCAATATTTGCAGGTTCCTCCCCTTCAAAAACAAGAAAACTGTATTTTCCGTAGTGAGGTAATTTCCTTATCAATCCTGGAACCGCATTATTGTTTCCAATAGTCAGCCATACTATCGCTGCTTCAGGATTTTGAGGATTACGAACAGATACGACAAAGCTGTTATTTTCTTCAACGAAACTTTTATTATATATCTCTACAGAGTTTTCATTTAAAGCTGAATTATAATCCTGCAAGCCATTGCTCACAATATTTTTGAATTTATTATTCCAACCGAAAATCCACACAGCTTTATCGGAAGGAAGACTGGTAATCTCTTTGTCATATTTTACTTCGTAATTCTCCGGTTTTTCATTCAGCCAATTCTGGGCAAGGGAATCGTAAAGTACTTTCACTGACTTATCTTCAGCCGATGATAGTATGATTAGAATTTTTTCAGAACCGAGAGCTGTTGATAATGCAGGAGGTATTTCATTAAAATTAAGTCTTCTAAAAAGGTCGAACTCTGGATCGACATCGATGCGTACCGGCTTTGCATCAACCGTTAACGTGTAATGCTCTTCCTTTTGGTCCATCTCCAGGATATTTTTTGAAAATCCCGAATCTGAATAAATAATGACCGGCATATTCAGATTAAAGAATTCATCTTCTTGAATTTGAGATAGAGTAAATTCAATTGTGTATCCACTATCTGTTGAATTAACAAGTACATCGTGTAGTTGAATTTCAGGAGCACCTGCTCGTGTTACCCATTGGGTAAAGAAAGCTTTTAAATCTTTTCCTGATGCTTCCTCCATCGATTTACGAATATCATCAAACGAAGCAAATTTGAATTTATTTTTTCTGTAGAAAATCTGAAGCCCCTTTACAAAATTCTCATCGCCTAATTCCTGTCTGAGCATATGCCACATCATTAAACTTTTGCCATATCCAATAGCCTCGCTTGGCGCATCGTAGCGAGAACGAAATTTTGAAAGAGGAAAATCATTTCCAGAATTAACATAAGAAGTGAAACGTTGAAGTGTCGATCTTCTGTAGTCAGCTCCCTGCCCTCTCTGTTCGCTGATTAGATGGTCAGCTAAATATGCAGTCAAACCCTCACACCAATTCCCTGTTTTAAAATCAACGTAAACACTATTCCCCCACCAATTATGAAGCAGTTCATGTGGATATGAAGAGTGAAGAATGAACGGGAACCTGATTATTTGTTCACCAAGTAATGTAAATGAAGGCATACCGTAACCGGTTTCCCAGAAATTTTCTACCAACGCAAATTTTGTGTACGGATAGGGACCAACAAGTTGGCGATACATTTCGAGGTATTGAGCAGTAGTTTCCAGATATTTATTCGCTAAAGATTTATCAGGAGTACGCAGAAATGCCATCGCTGTAACGGCACCAACGCTATATTCATATTCAGTAAACTTAGCGGCAATCAGAAAAACTTCTTCCATGGGATTCGGTGTTTCCCAGGTATCAATATGCCGTCCGCTTGTATCTTCGTTTTTTATACGAGTCCCCTGGCTAACCGTTTTCCACTCCAGAGGCATTGAAGAAGTTAAATTGAACGTAATCAGATCTTCATTAAAGTGAGGGATCCAATAAGTAGAGCCAGCTAAATATATTCCGATATCTGAAATAATTCCCGGTGATTCGCTGAATCCTCTCGCATAATTTTCCTGACTCTGCTTGATAGGTGATTCTATTTTACCGTTATAAATTAATTTGAAGTTTAAATCTCCGGTATGGTTTTGTGGATAAATTAATTGGTATTCATTTAGAAGAACTCCCTCGGAAGATTCACTCTCTTCCCGATCCATTCCGATGTCTTCGGAATTGGTTCCTTCCTGTAACATTTTAATTTCAATTCCTGGTGTTTGACTGGTAACTGATAAAACATTATTTAAAGTGAATATAATATCTTTGCCAAACTTGCTCGCCGGAATGGTAATATCATCAGTTACTTCGATGTAAGAAGTTGCAGGTTCAACTTTTGCATTAATTTCGTGGTGAATGTAAGAATCTTGTGCATTTGCAATTGCAGCAATAATAACAAAACTGGTTAAGATATTTTTTAATTTCATTGAGAAGTCCTTTAACATATAATTTAATTTACTTAACAATAAAAGAAATCAAAATAGTAACTCCGACTATTTGATAATCACTTTAACAGGATTCGAAACGTGAAGATATTTATCAGCCACACGTTTTACATCATCAAATGTCACTTTCTTCATTTCGTTCAGTTCCTCCCGATCAGCATTTATATCACCATCAAAATAATAAGAATGACCCAGGTAGTAAGCTTGATTAATGCTGGATAATCTTCTGAACATCATTTTACCCAAATACATATTGATTGATTTTTCAAGATCTTCTTCATTAAAAGATTTTGTGTAATCAGTTGTGAAGAAGCCGGGAAATTGTGGAATAAGTTTTTCTACATTCTCCGGTCGGGTTCCCATATTTATGGAGAACAAAGCCTTGTCGCCAATAATATTTATTCCTGCACTCATTTGATATGCCATTCCTTGTTTCTCCCGGACATCAAAAATAATTTTATCACTTAATAATAACGATAAGGCATGCAGGGATATTTTGTCTTGTTTTTCAACCGGTAAGATGTAACCATAGAATAGATAGGCTTGTTCACTCCCCAGTGAATCTTCAATCGTCTTTGGCTCATTCAATGAATTGTATGAACGTTGATATGCTGGCTCCGTGATAGCCCGGAAATCTGTTTGAAGACTAAAATTGGAGAAATAATTGTTTATTTCATTTGATTCAGCCGGTGAAACTACAGAGATTATCATATTCTGCGGATTGAAATACTCAGCACCAAACTTTAAAAGATTATCATAATTAATCTCATTTTCAGGTTCAGGATATTTTTCTTCTGTGTAGATACTATTTTTTACTGATTCATCAAATAACTGATTAGCCTTATTCTCTTTCTTCATCATACTTATATTTTGAAAGTTTTTAACCGCTTTTTCAAATTCAGCTTCAGTGGGAATAAAATTCAACATTTGATTATTTAAGAATTTAATTACACCGGCGATATTCTCAGATAAGCCTTCTACACGTATGTATCCAAATGCAGGACTAAGGTAAATGTTATCCATAGGGATGTAAGGATTATCATTTACCGTGAATCTTAACCCGTACTCAGTGCATTCATTTTGTATTTCGAGTAATTTCATTCTTTGTCCGAATGCATCATGCCATATTTGGGATGCATCCTTTCCGTATTTTGATTCAAATGCGGCTTTGTTCTTCATCAAATAGTGGATTGCAAGTAATTTGCTGTTACTATTTTGTTTTGTAATAATCGTTGGTTTGTTACCGCTACCTGCAAATAAATCTATCTTCACTTTTCCGGTTGTCATTTTATCTTCTTCTGTTTCTTTTGGCTGCTGGATTATTATTATCGGATCAGAATCAACACTAAAATTAATTAACATTTTTCCTGCACTGTTATATCCTTCTTTTGAATAAGATTCAAATACAGATTCAATTCCATTTTCGGCTATAGTACTGGCATTGTATATTCCAAACATATGAGGTTTCTCGACATTCATATAAAAATTGGTCCTCGTTTTTACGGCCTCAGAATTAATTATTTCGGGAGGAAGTGAAAGATTTAGATTCTGCAATTCCGAATTGAATTTGTCTATGATATCATTAAGTTTATTCATGTCATCTATTTTTAATGCTGCCTCCAGATAATTTTGGATTGGGTTAGACCTTATTTGAAAATCAATCTGTTTAACTGCTTTTGGAAATTTTTCATCCAGCATAGATTGCAAAGTGTCTTTTTTAATTCCAATAGATTGACCAAGAAGTGCTAGAAATTCTTGCGTCGGATTCCCCGGTATTTGATATATTAGATTCACAAGCAGTTGTTGCCCATCATAGAAGCGATAAAAAACCTTTTCCTGTAAATTCAAATTACTTTTTTGTTTTTCAAATCCTGTAGCCCAACCAGGATTTTCAGGTAAGGTGACATCTCCGGGAGTAATCCCTCCATAATATCCCTTTATTTTACTTAACATTTCTTCCTTCTTGAAATTACCGATTACGCTCATGATCATATTATTTGGGCGATAATAATTTTTATAAAAAGCATAAACATCATCCCGATTCATATTTTTAATAGTTTCATACGTACCTAAGGTTGGAAGTGAAAGAGCGTGTCCCTTATAAATTATAGAAATAATATTTCTTTCTGCCTGTTCTCTTGAATCTGATAAAGATTTTGCAATTTCTTCCATCACAATACCTTTTTCCTTTTCAAATTTATCCTGTGGTAACACCGACCTGAATAGCATATCTGACTGAACTTCCATACCTTTAAAAATTTTATCATCAGGCGTAACCATCATATAATCAGTATAATAATTATCAGTGTGAGCATTGTTATATCCACCAATTTTATCCACTGCATCGTATAATTCTTTTTGATTCATAGATTCTGTACCATTAAACAGGAGATGTTCCAGCATATGACTCATTCCACTTGTCGCAAATGTTTCGTATGCCGACCCTACCTTTACAAAAACATTTACGCCTACCATCGGCAAAGCTGAGTTTTCAATAAGTAGAACCTCCATACCATTATCTAATTGATAAATAGAAACTCCTTTTGGAAGAGGGTAAATCTTTTCTTCAGAATCTTTATAGCTGCTTTGACCATTTATTAAACAGCTGCTTAATGAATTAATAGAGAGATTAAAAAATAAAATTAGAAATGACATCCAAGAGAGTAATCTTTTCATTTCTTACTTCCTTTCCACTTTTTTATAGTCGGATTATAATTGGATTATTTGGTAATCCTGAATTGAAGCTTCCATCCCAAATATCATAAATAGGGATGTAAGGAATAAGCCATTATTTTAATTGCCCAACTTCAAACAAGAGAAATTAATCAAACAACTTTTGTGTTATTATAAAAGTATAAATGTTCTGTAATATTTAATCAGAAACCAAGTCCAAGTGAAAAACGCGAAACTTTACCCAAATCATTATAATCAACAAGTGCATAATCAAAACCAACCTGTTGGTTTGAAATATTAAATTTAAATCCAACTCCAAATGTCCAGTCTTCAACATCATAATTCATTTTGTAACCTATACGTGCAAAAACAGTTTCATTCCAGCCATATTCACCACCAAAATTCAATCGTTCGTTATTATCATTCGGATGATTACCATCAATTGCAACTGTAAAACGATGCTGTTCAGAAACTATTATCGGATCTTCCCCGCCAACAAAATCCATAGCAATCCCCACCCGGAAATTCAAAGGCAGTGGCCAGGGCTCTGTTTTCAATCTAGCATCAGGATTATATTCACCTGATACTCCCCGGTTGATATCTGCCAGGGTAATCAAGTCGTTTCCTTCTAATTGCATGCTGCCGCCAAAATTAGAAATGCACATTGCAATTACCAGATTATGAAAACCAGTTCTAAGATAAGTGCCCAGATCAACTGCTACAGTATTTGCAATTTCATTATAAAGAGTTTGCTGAATGTATTTGACTGTTAGTCCAACTGAAAATCGGTCAGTAAGTACCTGTGAATACGATAACCCAATTGCGATATCGCTTACGTCATAATAGATACCCGTACCATCCGGTTGCTGAACTGTTGTAACTTCCTGTTCGCCTGTGTTTAGTGCAATAGCACTTATACCAATCACGTTGCTTGTACTCAGAGGTATAACTAAAGCAAAATAATCATGGCTAATATCTGCAAACCATTGAGAATGGCTTACACCCACAGAAATTGTTTTCAAATTCGTCATCCCGGCAGGATTCCAATAAAGAGTGCTAAAATCGTTTGCAACTGCCACAAAAGATTCTCCCATTCCAACTGCTCTTGCACCTACCCCTATCTTGAGAAACTGTGCAACGGCTGTTCCTACTTTTGAAAAGCCTCCAGCAAAATTTGATGCAGGTAATGAAACAATCAGAAATATCATAAAAATTTTTTTCATTTGCTGTTTCTCCGATTATTCAGCAGCGTTTATTTAATAACCAAAAATTTTCCAACTTTTTTCTGTCCATTAGGAACAGAAACAATATAAATATACAGCCCGTAAGCAATGTATTGATCGTTGTACGTTCTCATGTCCCAGAATTCAAATCCTCTATTATCGTTATGATAGATATCATCAATATGATCTCCTGCAACAGTAAAAATAGAAATCTTACATTCGCTGGGAAGGTGATTAAACATTAATTTTTTACCAAACTGAGATGTCTCCCATTCATTTGAAACTATATACGGGTCGGGGACAACACGAATCTCGTTCAGATTAATTTCACCGGCAGTGTATTCTGCTTTATTGGTTGTAAATTCATATGTAATTTCCTTCCTGAACGGTTTGTAAGTTAAGATTGTAAATTCGTCTCCTTGTGAAGGAGCCACGGCATTTATATACATTGTATCACCATAAGCGTTTACATAAGTATCAGGTAGGTTATTAGTTTGCAATAGAAGTCCGGTAATAGTTGTATCTCCAGTTCCAGGATTAATATCATATTTTTCAAAATTAAGCATGTCGATGTACCTCTCGTAAAAACCGGGGCTGCCTTTTGTATAAGCCAAACCGCCGGGAATAAGATCCCACCCAAGCTGGCTGTAATAATATTCACGATACCCTTCCCAAGGGGCTGTGACATTAAATTCTACTAGCCAAGTATTTTCATTAACGTCAATTGGATTTTCTGGATCAGTAATAACCTCAACCTTTAACGGTAGATGATAAATTGAGTCGGGATAAGAAATTCCGAGAAAAAAGTCATACAAGCGAGCTGATAGACCACCTGACAGCGTTGTATCAATGGTTACCCTGTAATCGTCAACAGTGTAAATATCTTCCTGTGCTGTAGCAGGATCCCCAATCCATCTCTCAACCGGTTTTGTGTTCCAGTAAAATGTAGATGTATCACCATTTACTTTCGTCCAGCCAATAAAAGCAGTTCCCGAAGGAGAATTAAGAACTGTCAACCTGAATCCATCTGTAACCGGCAAGTTATCTTCTGTGTCATTTGAAAAAAGATGATGATCAAGCACTGTAGATGTATCGCCGGTTTCTGCAGAAATTCTGTAAAGATTAAATCCTAGCACATAGTTTGTATCTGATCCTACAATTTCAAGAGTTGAATCGACAAAGGTAATTAAATAGTCGTCCCCGGTAATAGAATCGGGCTGAATAATATCAAGCTTTACTAAGCCCTGACAAAGTCCTCCTATAGGAGGAATCGAACCGTCAGGATTTAAAACCGGGTCATAAGTTGCATCATTGTAATTTTGTGGAAGTGTACCCGGAATAGCCGAAACAGTATGACTTTCCATTACCGAATGCCCTAAAGCCGATTGATAAGATTGCTCGAGGCTATCCGGGTTCTGATTTCCTTTATCGTAGGAAGTAACACAGTACCAATATTCTATCCCGTTGATAACATTATCATCAATAAAGCTGTGCTTCAATCCTGAATCGTCACCCAATGACTGATTGAATGCTGGATCTAGTCCTTTTATTCCATCAATCAGATCGAAAATTTTTAAAGGCTTATAGCCAATTACATTACCATATTGATTTGTGATCGGAGTTCCCCACGTTTTTCCGAGGTCATCGCTGCGATAAATTTTATATCCTTCAAAATCTATCTTGCCTGTTAAATTATCTTTAGAATTTTCTGCGTCGGAATCCCAAACTATCCTCACTTGTTTATCATTGGGATGAGCCTGAACAACCGGAGTTTTTGGCGGACCGGAACCTTGATATTTTCTTTGGAACATTTGCTGTGTGACTCTCATATTATTCATCAGATCGGATGTATCAGGCTCGAAAGGAATATTACCCGAACTACCCATTACAACAGCAACTGAGGAAACGACTTTTTCATCAGGAGCTAATGTAAGAGGTCCGGTCATTATAAAATAATTAATCGGTGCACCTTCGGGGAAATACTGGCTTAAGCTATCGGGTTCAGTGTTATCTATCCTACGGTTATTTCCATGGAAATAATATTGTTTCCCTATCAGGTTGGGATCATTTGGATTGCTGCTGACGATAGGCCACATTTGCTCATCAATAGAAGGAGCTACATCTCTGCTAAAATAATGAAAGTCTGTAACACCCAAGTCTTTAGGGGTCTCTAAAACATTTAAACCGACGATACCCATATCTGTCGGGTCAGTTGCCCATGCACCATCTTTGATATTATTAATATCCCAGATGTATACAAAATCACCATTGGTATGTTCATCATAAGGATTACTGTCGATGATATTTATATAATCCTTGTTATCAAAATCCGGTCTGAAAATAGCATAATAGCCAACATAGACACTATCAAGCTGCTGCCCGCTTTTATTATGTATTGTAAATTCCCAGATAAGCATATCTTCAGCATAAGGACGTCCGTAAGTATATGCCATCTCTTCAACTTCAACACCAAGAGATCCTTTTGGATTCGAGTTATCCTCATCATTGAAGACAGAATAAATATCACGATCTGATACAAATTCACCTTCAACCTCTTTACCAAAATCTGGTGAAGACTCATCAATGTTAATCCTGAACTTTCCCGGCCAGTGACGTTCACCGGGAGTACTTACCCAGCTACCAATATCATCAAAGTAACCTTCAGGCCAGGTTTCCGGATTATCGCTCATCGCAAGAAAAGGTGTTTCATCAGGGGGAGGGGCAGTTACATCACCTGAAAAAATTTGTCCGCGTGAACCATCCTTCGGTGACCAATCATACTTTTCAGTCGCTGCACCAATGACGGAAGTTATTACGTTACCTTTAGAGGCAACGATTAATCCCAGCCCAAAACAATAATGAGTTTGGTCCCCCGCCGCAGCAGGCCAGCGGATAGCTTCATTAAAATATTCATGAAAATTTGAAAGGACACCGTAATTCCCAAGGTAGTTTGCAATCTGTCCTTTATCCTGTATCCCAATACCTCTCTCTTCATTGGATTCGGGTCTAAACAGAGGCACAAGGTTTTTAATACTATTGTCTCTATGGCAGCTTTCACAAGTTGGAACCTGTGAAAAAGCAGACCCTGAAACTAAAATAAAAAAAACGATCAGGATGAAACATTTAATTAAAAATCTAAACATATAATTTCCCTTTGGTTACAGTATAATTTGAGCACCAAGTTTAATAATACGTGGAGGTCCTAGATGTGCCGGATTATGGTCAGCGTCCGGTGATGAACCTACAAGCCCCGATTCGCCTGTATCAAATGGCTTCCCTGTACGTGAATAAACAAATACAACATTCTCAGTATTCAGGAGATTTGTTATTTCCAAAAATATTGCGGCAGAAACACCTCCGAACGGAATGGTTTTTATAGCACGTAAATCTATAGTTGATGTCCATGGTTTTCTTGCTGAATTTACATCAATACGAACAGTCGGATCTACATATGGTGTATAAGGAAGTCCGCTATTAACCTTAACTATAACATTTAAATTGAAGTTGGATAAAATATCTAACCCAAGAATATCCAAACCACTATTCTCAGGTATATTGAAGTTTAAGTTTAAAGCAATTTTATGACGCTGGTCAAAATCAAGAAAATATTCCTGGTGAGGAATTTCCTCGCCTGCAAATGCATCAAAATATCCACCTAACGGTTGTGAGTTATTTCCTTTGGCAACCATATAAGAGTAATCCAGCGAACCTGAAAAATAATTGCTGTAACGTTTGTATAATGTTAAATCAATACCTTTTACACTTGCATAATCGGAATTATAAAAAACAACATAATCCTGTGATAGATAACTTATCTGGAGAGTTGATAATAAATCTGTTATATCTTTATACCACGCGGTTAAATCTAGCGCCCAGCTTTCACTTAATTTGTATTTAATACCGGCTTCATAGGAAACAGTTTTTTGTGCCTTCACATCGGGATTACCAATTAAAGGTAGAGATGTGCTTAAATCTTTCTGCAGATTATAGTAGAGGGAGTTATAATCAGGATTCTGGAAAAAATGCCCGTAAGAAAAATGAAGAACCGCGTCTTCAGTGATTGGATGAGCTAAACCTATGCGTGGACTAAGTTGTGTTTTAGGTTCCACTGGAACCTCATCTGCTAAAACCCAATTATTATTTTCATCAAAATATCCAAATCGATAGATGTTAGGCCACATAGTTGATTTCGGATCAGCGTAATCGTAACGTAAACCAATGTTTATGATAATATAATTAAATTCAATTTTATCCTGAATATATGCAGCCAACTCAATAGGATTTTTAGTATACTCATCTTTAAATTGCGCACCGGACGGCCACGGTTCTGATTCTTCATAAACTTTCAAATTATGCTCGACTAATTCAAAACCGCTTTTAAATTGATGATTAATGTTCGCCTGAAAAGTTGCATCTCCTTTAGCCCGGTAGGTAACAGTAGTATTATCAGCATATTCAGAATCATCACCAGAAACAAAGAAATAAACCGTCTCACCTGTTCTTCCCATTTCATAATCTTCCGGCTGTTTATTGTCAACCTGAACCAACTGGTTATTTTCAAAGCGGGAAAAATTAGCAACGTAAAAGAAACTGTTACTTAGTGTGTGAGTAAATATTAATCCAAGACGATTAGATCTAATTTCGGTATGTGTCTGGTGATCATTAAAGTATTTCCAGGGATGACTGTATCCCTGATATTCTCTTCCTGTCAACTGCCCCGATAGAGCAAGTTTAATTGTGGGACTAAATGTGTAAGTCAATTTAGCTAATCCGTCTCCCTCAACGTTATAGCCATGTGGAAGATAGCTGTCCTCGTTCCTGTAAACACCTGATAGTAAAAAAGTCAGCTTTGAAAAAACGGGTCCGTTCAATGATAAATTAAACATACCGGGAATGGGAATAATCTGTTGATCATACATATTCTTACTTACATACTCACCCTCATCAGTAACTTCAGGGAAAGGATTTGCTTTTCTATAGGGTGATTCATTAATCATTGGTGAAGTGTATTCGACTTTACCATGAAATGTTGAACCGCCATCTTTAGTAACTAAATTGACGATACTTGACATTGCATCACCATACTCCGCATTGAATGTTCCGCTTATTATTTCCATCTCATTAATAGCATCTTTATTTAACGTATTGCTGAACCTTCCGTAAAGAGGATCATCTACTTTTACACCGTCTATCAAATACCCTATCTCACCGACTCTTCCTCCTCTAACGTGTATCTGCCCATCAGAATCGGTTGTGAAACCTGCTTTGGTTGTTAGTATATCCTGGATGCTGTTAACCGGCATATTCAGAATTTCATCCGAACTTATAATAGATTGTTTAGAGGTAACATCTTTCTGGATTAAAGGGCGTTCGGCAGTAACTACAATTTCCTCCGCAATATCAAGCACCTGTACTTGCATAATAAATTCCAATGAAGTTGTCAGGTCGATTAATATGCGTACATTATCTATCCTGTAGGGCTTATAACCCACCATTGAAGCTCGTACTGTATATATACCGGGAGGAATATTTAAAATGAAAAACTCACCATTAATGTCACTTGCGGCTCCGAGAGTTGTACCTTCAATTATAATGTTACAGCCTGGTAAGGGTTCGTTTGTTTCTGCATCTTTAACAATACCGGATATTTTACCAGTGGTACCGGCTAGTGTAGGAAGGATTAAACCAATAGGAATGATTAGAATCAGTAATTTGAAGATCAAATTATTATTCATAACAAATTACCAAATTTGTTTTTATTTAAGTAGAACCATTTTTTGTGTTAATATTGACTTAGAAGTACTTAATCGTAAATAATAAATTCCACTGCTGCAAGCTTCGCCAAAATTATTTGTACCGTCCCATTGGATTCGATATTCACCCGGAGTAAGTTCTTCACTCAATAAATTACGGACTAACTGTCCAAGGTTATTGTAAACCGAGAGTTCAACATCTTCAGTAACAGGTAATTCAAATTTAATAGTTGTTTGCGGATTAAAAGGATTTGGATAACTTGGGTACAAAGTTATATGATAAGATATTGGATACTTTCCTTTATCTTCAATGCTGCTAACCTGATCCAGCCAGTTTAACACCCGCTGCATTACTGTTACCCGTTTTGCAGGTCCTAAATCATTTATTCCTTCCCAACCGAAAGCAAAATATACTAGTCGATAAATTCCGGAATAATAAAGTGCTGCCTGATTGGTTTGGTTTCCTGCTTCATACAAAATAGCAGGCTGGGCTGGCGAAATAGCGGTAACAACATCAGGGCTATTCTGATTATTAGCTCCTCCGGAACCCGATATAATAAAAACTTCACCTGAGCCAATAGGATCGCCTATTAATCCTTGTAATGAGTAATCATTGGAGTTGTTTTGAATGTAGCTAGCGTGTAAATAATTTTCAAAAAAAGATAATCCGTTTTGTTGTTCTACCAAATCGTAGGCAATGTTTTGACCGGTTAAAAATAGTTTCCCACCATTATTAAAATAATTTTCCAGAAAAGATTGCTCAGCGCCAGTTAAAACATTCTGTTCTGCTTCACCAGTATACCAGATTATAGTAGAATAATTGCTTTCATCATTCCCGGGACTACCTTGTGTCTGAACATCCCAAATATCATAAGATTTTTGGAGGCTATCCAACGCAAAAGTATAATAACTAATTTTTGATGAATTGATTGGGTCATCATCGTTAACAATCAGGATATTTCTCTGTCCAATGGGTAATTCTAAAATCTTTTGATACTGATATCCACCATCTGCAGTAATATTAATTTTGATTGGGGCAAACTCTATACTAGTATCTGCTCCCACAGTTAGTATAAATGGATCATTTTCATTACTAGAAATACTGCCCAATGACATATTTCCAAAAGCAGATGAACTATCTGTAATTGTAAGAATTGGATTCAAACTTGTAACTGTGGCATTGACATTGGTCACAGCATCATAAGTATTTTTGAGTGTTAGTACTAATCCCGCGGTTTCGTTGTAATCCAAACGACCATTGTTATTACCTGATGCCGAATCACTTATACTAAATGAGTATAAACGAATTACCTTATCCAACGTTTTATATGCATTTACCCGCCCTGCTCCTAACTGACCGGCATACTGAGGATTTAAACTGTCAATATCATCACAGCTAGTTAGCATTCGATCTATAACCTGTATATTTGTGTATTGGGGAAACATCGCCGAAGTTAATCCGGCTAATCCTGCAACTATAGGAGTGCTCATAGAAGTTCCGCCTTGATTGCCATAACCTCCACCAACAGTGGTTGACAATATGCCCACACCGGGTGCGCATAAATCAATCCAACTGCCATAATTAGAGAATTCGGCTTTATGGTCCTGTTCATCAGTTGCAGCTACTGCCACTACATAATTATAATTAGCAGGATATTGAGGAATATTATTATTGTCATTACCTGCTGCTGCCACACAAATCACCCCCAGGCTATGAGCAAAATCAATCGCAATCTGTTCAGTTTGAGAAAATCCACTTCCTCCATAACTCATACTAATAACTTTCGCACCGTTATTGGCTGCGTAATAAATTCCCTCTATACTGTAATAGATATAACCAAAACCATTACTAGCAGTCATACCGGCCCGAATACACATGATACGGCAATCACCACCCACCGATGCGATACCCAAACCATTATCCGTTACCGCTGAAGCATCCCCGGCACAGTGAGTTCCGTGCCCACCAAAATCCATTGGTTCATTATCTGCAAGTGAATCATCCTCTCCTGGCCAACCTTGTCCCGGCAAATTGACAAAATCCCACCCGATTACATCATCAATAAATCCATTATTATCGTTATCAATACTATCAATATCACCGGGAGATAAAAATCCATCTCCGTCCAAATCTTCAAAAGTATTAAACCAGATGTCCGCTCTTAAATCTTCATGAAGATAGTTAACGCCTCCATCAATAATGGCAATGGCCACGCTGCTGTCACCAGTGTGGATTCCTCTTGCAGAATCAACTTTTAAAAGTTGAAGATGATACTGACTATACCACAGTGGATCATTAGGTGTTTCAAACATTCGTCTTACCGAAATTCGTTCAGCATAAACCACATTTGAATTTGCAGATAACAAGTGGAGCGTCTTGTCAAGATTTTCTGCATTGCCTACTTTTATACGGTAAATCCTTTCCATTCCAGATAATCGGTTGTCCAATTCTGGTTTTGGAAAAACAGAGTGAATTTCTATTATGGGCGTTGCAGAAAAAAGTGCAATTACAGAAGGATTTAATTGAAATAGACCTTCCGAATCAACATCCGGCTCATTTTTAAACTGGATGTAGATTTCATCAGGTATAAAGAGATCCGTTCCCTGTATAGTTCCATTTAAAAGAAAAAAAGTTAAAATAGAAACAATAATTCTATTCATAAGCACATGTTAAATCTAGTCTCAATAAATAACTGTTACTTTAACAACAGCATTTTATTGGTAGCCTGAAAGTTTCCGGCTTGAATTTTATAAAAATAAACTCCGGCGGGTGCTTCCCGCCCAGAATCATCAAGGCCGTTCCATTTAACCTGATAGGTTCCTGCTGTAAATTCATTGTCTATCAAACTCCTGACCTCTTGCCCAAGACTGTTATAAATGTTTAATTCAACCATCTCTCTAACAGGTAATTCGAAGCTGATAGTAGTACTAGGATTAAATGGATTAGGAAAGTTCTGGTACAAATCATAACCAGAAATAATTCCGCTACGCGTATCCTGTATACCCGAAGCAGTATTAATCACATATATATCATCGATAAAAAGGTAAGCAGGGGAAACAGCCATGTCCCATACATACGTGCCTATCCAACCATGTGTAAATGTATCATCAGAGTATGGACCACCGGGGAGTTCGTTCCCATCATAAAAGAATCTGAATTGATTTCCTTCCACTTCTACTGCCAGGTGATGCCATCCATCGGTTGTAGGTATTCCTCCTGGTATTTCGGCTGCAGTCCAATCCTTGATAACCGTCGGCATCGCACCAACACGAGAACGAAATCGCAACGCCTGAGAGGGAACACCCTGCTTAAACCTAGCCAAAAATTGATAGCAGCTGCCGTTATCCACCGAATCTAATCTGAACTCAATTCCATAATAGGTTGCAGCAGTATTTGGATCAACGGGAATATAAACCTGCGCCTCAAGCCGAAAATCTGTCCATGTGAAATCACCGGAAAAAGCTGAACCGACACCTCCTCCGGAGAGATCATTGCCAAGCTTGCCTACCCACGAATCTCCACTAGGGTTACCGGGCATAAATTCCACTTCCATATTATTACCGTTCCATAACGGATACCAGGTATTTTGTAAAGATCCGTTTGCAACGGTTTCATAATAAAGGGTATCCTGCGCGGCAGCAACTCCGATAATAAAAAAGGCAAGTATTAGAATGGTAAAAACCTTATTCATAGTTTACCTCTCAGTTTTATTGAAAAAAAACTACAACTTATTTTAGAACACTATTAACTTATAAAAAAAAATAACAAATTGTAATTATTAAGTGTTAATTCTAGACAGTTAAAACAAACAAAAAGTTATTAATTACTTAGAGTCAAGAAATTAGAGGAAAAAATTATAATGGGATATTGCTTTCTCAAGGAGTTTTCTCTTATAATAAATTCTGTCTAAAATCTCATTGACTAGGTTAATTACATTTATATGTATCCAAACCATTTCAATCGTCCATTATATTCTTGCATACTCGTAGAATTAAAATTTTTCATAAAGATGATGATAAATTATAAATTAGCTTATTTTGATTGCCGTGATTGGAATTCTTAATTTTAAATCTATGCCAAATTAAATTGGTCAATTACAGCTCCTCTTATATTTAATTTCTCAGCGATATAAACTAATTTTCCGTAGCAATCGGTAAGAAGATTCTCATACTAATTAATATTAAGGAGGAGAGCTATGGAGAAATTCAAATTAATTACTTCTCACCATCTCCATCCCTGTTTCTCCTTGGTAACCGTTAATTCATAAGTATTATTATATTTCGATTCTCAACCGCAAGCCAAGAATTAATGTGAACCATTAAGCAATCTCAACTTCCTTTAAAGTACCAGTCCACAATCAATCAAAGGTATCTGGGATTTTATAGTATCCCATGTAATTTACTACGTCAAAAACTACTTCAGTGATTATTAAGTGCTTTATAAACAATAGATTACAGAAGCGTGAAACTGACTCTTAATCAGCAGGTCACCGGTTCGAGCCCGGTAGGATGCACAAAGGGTGCGAAAAACAGCTTTTTTCGCACCTTGTTTTTTTAATGGTAACTCCATCTGAATAAAATTGACCTATTGTTTCGGAACATTACTCCGGCAAAAGTTTTTCAATAAAATTTTATATTGTCGTTCTACTATGTGAAGTCAAAAACCCCAAACAAGAATTTACTGTACAATTGAGAATTTTTGGTCTTTTAGGATCCCGCCTCCATTTATGCAATGCCTAGTTTGTATTTGTTAAATTCTTTTTTTAAAAAAAAGAAATAGTATTTTGTATCTGGATTTTTAATTTAAAATAACTAATAATTATTATAGTGAAGAGATAATGGGAAATAATCAAACCGGAATTAATTTAGAAGGCAAATCAGCAATTGTAACTGGCGGTAGTTTAGGGATAGGATCAGCAATTGCACTGAAACTAGCTGAATGCGGTGCAAACGTTGCAATAAATTTTCGCAAACACAAAGACGAAGCTGAGGAAATAATAAATAAAGTTAAAGCTTTTGGTCGGAAAGGAATTGTAGTTCAGGCTGATATCGCCAATTTTGAAGATGCAGGAAAGATGGTCGACAGCGTGGTAAAAGAGTTTGGTAAATTGGATATTCTTGTAAATAATGCTGGCATCAATTGGGATGGTGTCATCTGGAAAATGACGGAAGAACAATGGGACAAAGTAATAGATATTAATCTCAAAGGATATTTCAATTACGTTCGTGCAGTTGCTCCTCTTTTCCGTGAACAGCAATCAGGGAAAATAGTTAATGTTACCTCAATTAATGGTCTGCGCGGAAAGTTTGGTCAGGCAAATTACTCTGCATCAAAGGCAGGTATTATTGGGTTAACGAAAGCAATAGCCAAAGAACTGGGAAAGTACGGAGTGAACGTAAATGCCGTAGCACCGGGATTAATAGAAACTGATATGATGAAGCAAGCTACCGAAGAAGTACGAAAGATGGCTATTGAAGAGATTGTTTTAAAAAGAATAGGTCAACCAGAAGAAGTTGCAAATGTTGTAGTTTTTTTATGCAGTGAACTAGCACGTCATATTACCGGAGAAGTTATAAAAGTTGATGGTGGTCAATACATTTGAGTAGTTACAGATCTCAAATATCATATCTCTAACGATTTGGATATTGCAATTTTAATTTAATAAATCTTCCTTTATAAAGGGTATCAATCATGGATTTAAATGAAATAGTAGCAATCTCTGCTGTGAGAACTGCAATGGGTAAATTTGGAGGTACACTTAAAGATTTGCCAGCTTATGATCTCGGAGCAGTTGCTGTTCGGGAAGCAATTAAAAAATCATCAATTGAAAGCAGTCAGGTTGATGATGTAATACTCGGAAGCTGTCGTCAGGCAGGGAATGGTCCGAATCCCGCACGGACTGCATCAGTAAAAGGCGGTATTCCAGAATCAGTTCCCGTAATTACATTGAATATGGCTTGTCCCTCTGGAATGAGAGCACTTGCATTTGCAACACAGTCCATTCGACTTGGTGAAGCAAATGTTGTTTTGGTTGGTGGTTTCGATAGCATGAGTACGATTCCCTATCTTTTAAAAGGAGCTCGTTGGGATGGTTTTAAAATGGGCAACAAGATTATCGAAGATGGATGGAGTGACAGCATTGATCCATTAATCGGACAAGGTATGGGAGAAACTGCGGAAAACCTATTTGATAAATATAAAATATCAAGAGAAGAGCAGGATGAATTTGCTATTGAAAGTCACTTAAAAGCATCAGCTGCACAAAAAAATGGATGGTTCGATGAAGAAATTGTTCCAATTGAAATTCCGGGTACACACAAAACTCCATCAGTATTATTTAATAAAGACGAAACAATAAGACACGAAATCGATAAGGGAAAAATGGCTAAAATAAAACCTGCTTTTAGAAAAGATGGAACAGTTACAGCAGGTAATGCTTGTGGTTTAAGTGATGGAGCCACCGCGCTTATAATTACGCATAGAAAAAAGGCAGAAGAGTTAGGAGTGAAACCTCTCTTCTCAATTGTATCTTACAGCCAGGTTGCGGTTGGACCTTCAACAATGGGTGAAGGACCTGCTCTGTCTATACCTGCTGCACTAGAAAAAGCTGGAATGAAATTAAGTGATATGGATCTTATCGAGGTAAATGAAGCTTTTGCAATTCAGGTACTTGCTAATGAAAGAGTTTTAAAATGGGATAGAGCAAAACTAAATGTTCACGGTGGTGCAATAGCATTGGGCCACCCAACGGGAATTAGTGGTGCCAGAATTATTGTTACTTTGTATCATGCTTTAAAACGTTTGGATAAAACTTACGGAATCGCAGGAATTTGCGGTGGTGGGGGTGTAAGTATGGCTACAGTAATTAGAAGAGAATTTTAATATAACACATACCATTGTGATCGAAATGATTAATCAGGTTGCGGGATTCTCAAATCATTTTCTTTTTTAAAATCTTAAGTATTTTATTAAACAGTCCAATTATTTATATTAAGCATCAATTGATAAAATTCTATTACTCTGCGAATTAAAAGGAGCCTTACCATGGTACATCAATTCAGAGACTGGGAAAAAAACAGACACATCTATGCTAAATCGTGGAAAGAAAAAACAGGGGGAAAAGTTGTTGGATATTTCTGTACCTATGTTCCAGAGGAAATCTTATACGCTGCAAATATACTTCCTGTAAGAATCCTTGGTGGTCACGAACCACAAGATGTTACTGAACCACACATTTTTGGTATGTTTTGTCCATTCTGCAGAGATTGTCTAGCACAGGGCTTGCTTGGTAAATATGATTACCTTGACGGAATTATGATTGCACAATCCTGTTTACATATCAGGCAAGCATATACAAGCTGGACCAAACACATACCAGTTGATTTTTCATATTATCTTCCAATGCCTAACAATGTTCAAAGTCCGCACGCAGTTTCATACCTTACTGGAGAGCTAAATGCTTTTAAATCAGCAATAGAAAAATGGCTCGGTAAAGAAATTACTAATGAAGATATCCGCAATGGAATTAAAATTATGAATGAGAGCCGTAGTTTAATGCACCAACTATATGAATATAAGAAAAAAGAAAATCCTCCGATTACCGGTCAAGAAACTATGGAAGTTGCCATCTCTCAACAATTAGTTGATAAAAAAGAGCATATACAGGAACTAAAGAAATTGCTTGAAACTATAAAAACAGTATCCGACGGGAAAAATACAGGTACGAGACTTATGCTCCTTGGGAGCGAAAACGACGATATACCATTCGTGCAAATGGTAGAATCAGTAAATGGTAGTATAGTAATTGAAGACCATTGTATAGGAACACGGTATTTCTGGAATAATGTAGAAGAAGCTGATAGCGATCCTGTTCAATTAATTGCTAAAAGATATGTTGAGCGACCCGCCTGCCCGAGTAAAGATTGGATGGACAGGTCTCGCATTGATCATATCCTAAAGCTTGCAAAAGATTATGATGTAAAAGGAGCAATTGTTATTCAGCAGAAATTCTGCGATCCGCACGAGCTCGATATCCCGGCGATTACTAAGGAGCTGAATAACGCCGGCATTAAAACTCTTTTTCTTGAGTTTGACGTTACCGTTCCTATCGGACAATTCAAAATTCGTGTTGAAGCATTTTTAGAAATGCTTCAGGAAGAAGATTTATTTGTATAATAACCGGAAACAAATATGAAAATCCCAACTTACAAAACAGAACAACTAAAGTGCTGGAATAAAGCAAAGGAAATCAGAGATAACTTTTATAAAAATTATGCAAATGCACATGAGAATGGCGGATTACGCTGGGCTGGTGGAGCTTGGAGTTTCGGTGCTATTCCGGCTGGACTTGGTAATGATATATTCCCGATAACTGGCGAACCATATGCAGCGAGTATTGCTTTCGATAAAGAATTTTCTCTTCGTTGCCTTGAAGCTGTCGAAAGGAGGGGTTATGCTAGGGACTTATGTTCTTATATGCGTAATTACTGGGGCTCGGTTATTCTTGATGAATATGCCTTTGGTGGAAAATTTCCTAAACCAGACTTTATGTGGCAGGATCATATTTGCTGCAGTCATGCTAAGTGGTACCAGGTGGCATCTGAATTGGAAGGAGGTATTCCAACTTTTTGCATAGACGTCGCCGTCGGTCCTTATAAGGAAGTAACAAATAACAGGCTTGAATATTTGGTTAATCAAATGCATGACGGAATAGAGTGGCTTGAAAAAACAACCGGAAGAAAATATGATGATGAAAATTTGATCGAGGCGGTGTACAATGAATGCCGATCTACTTCTTTGTGGGCTGAGATTTGTGATTTGAACAAGGCAGTGCCAGCACCGTTAGATGAAAAATCTATGTACTCCCTTTACGTTCTTGGAACACTTGAAAAACATTCCAAGGTAGTTGCAGACTTTTACCAGGAACTTCTTGATGAAGTAAAATACCGCGTTGAAAACCAGATCGCAGCAGTAAAACATGAGAGGTGCAGATTAATGTCTGATACACAGCCACCGTGGGGATTTTTAAAAATATTCCGATATCTTGAAAAATTCGGTGCTGTTTCAGTTGGATCTTTATATACATTTGGATTAATTGGAGTATGGGAAGATAAGGAAGATGGAACCTGGGGTCCAAGAACTACTCCCCAACAAAAAGGTATTAAAATTGAAACCAGAGATCAGGCGCTTAGAATACTTGCCGATTGGAACCTCAGCAAACCAGAATGGCAGCATTTCTATTCCCCACATCTGAAAAGTGCTATGATGTCACGCATAGCTAAAGAATGGAAGTTAGATGGAGTTATGTTGCACTACAATCGAGGCTGTGAAGGACTTTCAGTTGGAATAGCCGAAAACCGACTTGCCCTTATCGAACAGGGTTTTCCTGTAATGACTTTTGAAGGTAATATGGGTGATGAACGCGAATTTGATCAGGCCCAAACAACTGCACGGATAGATTCCTTTATGGAAACTCTTGGAATTGATATCATAGACGAAAAGGTAGCAATCTAATTTTTAATACGGAGTTCATAGTAGTAAACAACTTGGTTAAAAAATCTTTAATAAATGAAACATAAACTGAGGT
>JAPHUI010000144.1 GCA_026193755.1 Ignavibacteriaceae bacterium
GAGCACCAACCAGTTTGGTCAATACGGGTTCAGACAAAATGGTTTTAAATTAGGATTAAAGAATGACGAAAACCGTTTCTTCCTTTCTTACTACTACCGTAATCTTAATGGCTACAGAAACCACAGCGATGAATATCAGCATCTTCTTAATTCAGTTTATGAAGGTTATCTTGGTACAAGATCGAGCATAACTGTTCTTGGAAATTATGTAAATGGTTTTAACAGGATTCCCGGTTCCCTCACAAAAGAAGAATATGAAAGTGACCCGTTTATGGCAAGTCCGATTGCTGAAGCTTTTAACTTCAGAAGAATTACCAGGAAGGGGAGACTAGCTGTTAAGTACAGAACAGGTTTCGGTGCAATGGATGCGAATGAGTTAGAAATAACAGGCTATGGCGGAATTAAAGAACTGGAAAAAGTAGATAATGAATTTTATACCCTTTCAACAAGATATTCACTGGGAGCATTAATCCGCTATGCAAACAGAAGTGTAATTGTCGGCCGTCAAAATACTTTTACCGCCGGAATGGACTATGCATATCAGTCGGGACCTGTAAACGCTTTCGAAAATATCGGGGGAAACCGCGGTCTTTCGGTCGAGAATGAATTTGATTCCAATGTCAGCAACATTGGTTTCTATTTTCTTGATCACTATAATATTCTTGAACAGAAACTTGATTTGTTCTTTTCAAGCAGGTATGATCTGAGCGTTTTCAGTAACGATATTTTTATTCCTTATGGTTCAGTTGATTCATCAAGAACATTTAATGCTTTTACTCCTAAAATCGGACTCAACTTTAAAATAACTCCCGAAATTGCTCTTTACACTTCGTATGGACTAAGCTACGATTTTCCCGCTTTAACCGAACTCGAAAATAATCCGCTTTCATCAAATCCGCGCTACACTCTTAATCCGGATATTGATCCATCTAAATCAGATAATTTTGAACTTGGAATTAAAGGAAACTTGTTTAATTCCGGGTCTGACTTTATGAAAAAAGTGATTTTTGATATTACAGGTTTTTATTACAAAATTACAGATGAGATTGTACCATTCATAATTAATCAAAAAACTTATTTTAGAAATGCTGCTAAAACAAACCGAAAAGGTGTTGAGATAGGAATTAAAACCGAGCCTTTCGAAGAAACTGAAATGGTAGTGAATTATACTTATACTGACTTTAAATATGACGAGTTTCTAACCACCAATTATACTCCTTCTGGACAAGTGCAAGAAGATTACTCCGGTAACTACGAGCCGTCAGTTCCAAAGCAAATTATAAATTTTATATTCAATTATGATTTTGAAATCACCGATGACATATCAGGATTACTGCAGTGGGATTGTGACTATATTGCAAAACTTTATGTAGATGATGCTAATTCGGCTACTGCCCCCGACTATTTTTATGGCAATATTATGCTTGGTGCAGCTTATAATACAGATTTAATTGGTCTTGTTTTTTACGTAGGCGTTAATAATATTTTTGATAAAAGGTACGTGGGTTTTGTAAATATTAATGACTATTATGAAAGATATTATGAAACAGGCGAACCGAGAACTTTTTATTCAGGGTTGAACTTTAATCTTAAATTCTAAGAGAGAATATGCCTAAAGCGTTATTATTATTTATAGTAGCTTCATTTGCTCATTATGTTTTCGCTCAAACAGAACTGAATGTTGAGAAGTTCAGGATATACCCAAGCTCGGTTACACAAACAGAACCTGTTGCCGTGGTGCATCCTCTTAACAATCAATTATTATTTGTAAGCGCTGTTACGCTAAATACTTCCAATGCATTTAAGAGTGAAGGTGTTTACGTTTCTACAGATGGTGGCTTGAACTGGAACGGAAGCGATACCTGTAATGGTGCGCTTATTTTTAATCATGGCGGTGATCCGGGTATTGCTATCACTGAGTCAGGCAGATTCGTTCTGTCTCATATCGGCGATATTTTCCCCGGAGTCTACACACATTATTCTACAAATTTAGGAATTGACTGGTCGCCTGCATTTACAGTTACTAATACTCAAACCGGTGACAAAGGAACCATGGCAATAGATAATTCCAGTCAAAGTAGCTTTAAAGGAAGAATATATCTTACGTGGACTGATCTAGTAAATCTTTCCCCGACAGTCTGTGCTTTTACAACGGACGAAGGTGAAACATGGAGTACTCCAAAAGTTGTTAATCCCAATCCACCAGTGCGTTGCGTCGGAGGTTCTGTGGCGACTTCAAACGACGGACGCGTTTATGTCTGCTGGTCAGGTATTACTATAAACTTACCGTTTAAAGAAGACTTTGCAGGGTTTTCTATCTCATCAGATGGAGGCAACAATTGGAACACTCAGCAGAATATTTTTGATATGAATGGAATCAGCGGAACTTTGGCTTCTAAAGAAGGAATTAAGGTTAACGGATTACCGCAAGTTGCGGTAGATAATAACGGGGGAATTAGAGACGGTTGGATTTATATAGTTACTACTGAGTTTGATATCGCACCTGCAGGAAATGACCCTGATATCTTATTGCGTCACTCAACTGATGGCGGACAAACCTGGTCTACGGCGACCAGAGTAAACCAGGATCAGATTAATAATGGAAAAATTCAGTACTTCCCTTCTCTTGAAATCGATGACGAAGGCGCACTTAATATTCTCTTTTATGATGACCGAAATACAACATCAGATTCTACAGATGTTTTCTTAGCACGCTCCACTGATGGGGGAAATACCTGGATGGAATTTTCAATTAAGAATTCAAGATTTAAACCTAAACCAATTGTTGGTGGGGCTTCTGCGTACCAGGGAGATCACATCGCACTTCTTGCTGTCGGTGATAAATTATATGCATTGTGGATGGCCGATTATTCGGGCATTTACCAGGTGTGGCTGGCTATTGTAGATAGAAATGCATTATCGGTTGAAGACAGACTGGATCAACCAGTTCATAGTTTTGCTTTGTTTCAAAATTATCCAAATCCATTTAACCCATCTACCACAATCAGGTATGCGATAGAAAAGGAAAGTGTAGTACAGTTAAAAATATATGATGTGCTCGGCAATTCTATAGCAACTCTTGTTAATGAAGTAAAGCCAACGGGAATTTACGAGGTTTCTTTCGATGCAAGCAACCTCCCAAGTGGGATTTATTTGTATAGATTAATAACCAAAGAATTTTCAGAAACAAAGAAACTTATTTTACTCAAATAAAAAACAGCTTTTAGGAATTTTATTCTTTTTCTAAATCTGAGTTTTTTACATTGATGATAAAAAATTGAATTACTGTTAAGAGTATTTGCAGTCCTTTTTTTCTTAAAGATATTAATCATACTTTTCTAAAACAAAACAGTTGAATTTATTTCCTTAACTTAAAAATGAAATTCACCAGAGTTATTTCTTCCCTCGTCATATCTATTCTAATAACATTTAATTTTTCTTTCGGTCAGAACGGAAGCACCAGTCCATTCAAATTAGATTTTACTAAGGAAGCGATATTGCTTGGAAGCGGAGCCGCTGTTGGGGCAACGGCTTTACTCATCATTTCGAACCTTGATCCACTTACAATGGAACAGATTAACGATTTGAATCCCGATGATGTAAACAGTTTTGACAGACAATTTATAGGACCATTGCATCCGGATCATGCAGGTGATATTTTGCTTGTAGGATCATATCTGCTTCCTTTAACATTTTTAGCTGTTGATGATACAAGAAAAGATTTTTGGGATCTTGGTTTAATGTACGGAGAAGTTCTTTTAATCAATGCGGGCCTCACAGGAATAGTTAAAGGTACGGTGACACGTATCAGACCATTTGCTTATGATAGCAATACACCAATTGAAAAAAAAACAGATACCGATGCGAGAGTTTCATTTTATTCCGGTCACACATCATTTACGGCTTCAGCCTGTTTTTTTACTGCAAGAGTTTTCAGCGAATATTTAACTGATAATACAGCAAAAATTTTAATATGGAGTGCAGCAGCTATCTATCCGGCAGTTTCAGGAATATTAAGGGTTAATGCACATTCGCATTTCCCGACAGACGTTATTGTCGGATATATAGTCGGAGCCGCTATTGGGTATTTAATTCCCGAACTGCATAAAAGTAATAAGGAAAATAATATCTCACTTCAATCTTCAGGAAATTTGCACAACCCGGTGTTGAGTATTCAGATAAAATTTTAAAAGCATCTAGAGGGAAATAATGCAAACACTAATACAGGTAGTCTGTTCAGATAAAAAGTCTCTTCGTGATGTAATTGCTCACGATGAAAAACTGCGGAAGTATAATTTTTATGTTGAAGCAAAACAAAAACCCGGCAGGAGTCCCGGCTGGGCGAAAATACACAGCGTCAATCCAGATGTGAGAGGAGCTATAAATATAAGCTGGCAATCCAGAGTGAAAATTCTAACCTGCAGAGTAATAACAAAAGGGACCGGGAAACCTGCAACAATAATAGGTGATTTTGTGAAATATCTCCTTGCCAGATTTTCAAGAAGCATTGAATCTATTATTATCGTCCCAAGATAGAATTGTAATTATTAATTAAGTTTAATCTTTTTAAGAACAAATAAACTTAAGAGAGAAACAAAACTCATAAATAAAAAGGCTGGTGGGTATCCGTAACCGGTTATAATGTTTCCCGCTGCCCAGACTGACCAGGCTTCGCAGCCGTTTGTTGCTGCCATATATGTGCTGAATTGAGTCCCCCCGATTTTTGGATTTGTCAAATCCATGAACAGTGCATAAGAAGATGCTGTAAACAATCCAACAAAAAAATACATTACTATAAAACCTGAAAAGAAACCAGTAGCAGCAGATGAACTGTTGACATAGTCGTATATCGAAA
>JAPHUI010000057.1 GCA_026193755.1 Ignavibacteriaceae bacterium
CGGTAGTAGTAAGAAAGGAAGAAACGGTTTTCGTCATTCTTTAATCCTAATTTAAAACCATTTTGTCTGAACCCGTATTGACCAAACTGGTTGGTGCTCGACACATATTCGTCAGGGAAATAAATATCAGTTTTAAAATCAATTACTCCACCGGGTGCATTGGCATACAAAGATGACAGGTTTCCTTTTACAACTTCAACTCCTCCGAGTGATGTAAAATCAATAGCATCCAATACAGATTCCCCATCTGGTTCCGATTCCGGTATGCCGTCCTGTAAAATTCTAACGCCTCTTATACCGGTATTGGAACGGTTACCAAAACCTCTTATTGAAACTCTGAGATCGCTGGTTCCATATCTGGATTGGAGGAATAATCCGGGAACATCAGCAAGAACACTTTTGGCAGATACTTTTTTGCCAAACATTAATTCTTTTTTTTCAACACTGAATACTGAATAAGGTATGTCTATAATTTTTTCCTTTGTTCTTGTTCCAACTATAGTAACTTCTTCTAATCCATATTCGAGAGTATCTGCCTTTTCTTTTTCTTCCTCCTGAGGGAAAAATTGAATGGATAATAAAAGGATTAACGCACAGGTTATTGTAAAAATGTTCTTCATTATATTACCTGCAGGTAGTGATTCAATAAATTAATATTTCACACTGTAAAATTAACTTTCTTTGAAAGAAATATCACAGTAATCAAAAATAAAAACCGGATCAATCAGCTCAAGCAAACTGACCCGGATAATTATTTCACCAAAACTTAACTCAGATTAATTAAAATTTTATCCTCAGGTTTCCGAAGAATTCTCTTCCCGGCCCCGGTTGATACGAATTGCCGTCAGGGTCTGGTTCTGTGAATGCCATATATTGTTCATCAGTGAAATTACGTACTGAAAGACTTAATGCACCATTCAGTACACCAAGATCCCATAAATAAGAAATTTCAGCATTGAATTTAGTAAATCCATCCTGCCAGTTCTGGTAGATTTCAGGATCTAACTCATTATTATAAGCTTTCGCATCAGTATAAATTGCCCATTTGGATTGGTACTCACCACTTAAAGTAATTCTGATGCTTTTGATCGGAGAGTATGCAACTTCAGAATAAAGCTGATGCTTCGGTGAATTAGGCAGGTATTGTCCTTCTGCAGGGGGAGTTGTTAATACATAATTAGTATCAGTATATACGGGGTCAACTGTTGCTGAAGTGTATCTGTAATCAGCGTAAGTATAAGCAAGCTGCAAGCTTAAATTATGAAGTATGTTGTAAGAAATAAAAGTTTCTATACCATAACGTTTACTGTTCCCTGCATTACCGTAGAATACTTCCTGGTTTCCTCTGCCTGATTGTTTGAAGCGGAAGAAATCATTTTCTGTATCCATTATAAAGCCAGTAAGCTCATAATATAATTTGTCGCTAAAAAATCCACGTGCACCAATTTCAAAACTGTTTGAAGTTGCTGCGGTTAAATGTGTGTTAAATCCGGAATATCCTACCGGGTTATTTGCTAATTCTTCAGTAGATGGAGGAATAAATCCCGTACTCCAACTAGCAAACAAATTAAATTCGTTCAGGAAACCATAACTTGCACCAACTCTATAAGATGGTTTAGAGAAGTCTTTTGTGGTTTTTGAAGAATCCAGTCCTACCATTTTATCTGTCAGTTCATTCGTAATATTATCGTACCGAATACTCCCTATCAAATTAAACTTCTCAACGTCTAATTTATATAGAGCAAACAAACCGGTACTTTGCTGATAAATTATCTGGTTAGCTAACAAGCTATCTGTTTCTATGTTTGTTTCATCCGTACTTTCAACCCGGTTAGGATCGCTTCCGCTTTGCAATTTGTACATACCAATGTTCTGCCATTTTAAATCGGTTCCAACACTAAAATTATTCATCACATTTCCTGAGGTGAGATGCAGGTTATATTGAGCACTTACACCAGGATTTGTAATATTCCTGTACTCTGCTGCTTTATTGCTTGTTTCTTTATAGTTCCAGTAGCGATAAAACGGAGTAACCTCAAAATCGTTCATTTCATTTATTGTGTACGAGCCAAAAAGTCCTAAAGTTGTTCGATTAGTTTTTTGGTATTCATTGAATGGATTTGCATCAGGGTTAGCTTGCTTTAAGTTATCAAATTGCTGGCGATTTAATCCTTCCGGATTCTGATGAAAGTAATCAGTATGAGAAACTATTTGAGTAATTCTCAGTTTATCTGATGGTGTAAAATTGATTTTTTCATACAGCTTATTACCCCAGAATGCCTGATGATCACGATATCCATCACCATCTTCTCTAGAAAAACTTAAACGATAATTAATGTTTTCTTGTGTACCGTCAACTTGAGCCAGTTCTTTGAAAAATTTGTTTGATCCAATTACCTGACTATATTCACCTTCTATTGGAATAGAACCACCATCATTAGTGGTAATATATAGTATTCCCGCTGAACTGCCGCAACCGTATAAACCGGCAGCAGGACCTCTTAAAACCTGAATGTTTTTCACTGTTGGCCAGTCAACATCATATAAATCAGGTGCAAACCCGGAAGGATCGTTGACCGGGATACCATCTAACATTACACCAATACCACGTAAACCTCGTTCTGTGAGAATCCCTTGTCCCCGTATAGAGATATGAACCCGCTCGCCACCGTGCTGATTATCAATTCTAACACCCGGCACTAATCTTAATGCTTCTTCTGCTCCAATAGTTTTGGGCATAAGTGTAATCATTTCAGGAGTTACGATAGATATTGATCCGGGATTACTTTTTAAAGTTATAGGAAGCCTGTTAGCTTTAACAATAACATCTTGCAGTGTCACGTTTTTAAGTGTATCTGCATTTTCGTTTTGTGCTTTTAACACCGAAGTAACGTAAAACAAAACAAATAATGAAAGTATAAGATTTTTCATTTTTAAATACCTTTATAAAATTATTTCCTCTGTTATTTTCTTCAATAAAAACAGTACAGAAAATCTCTCTGTTTAATAATTATATAATTAGTTCATTACTAAACTTTTTTCGAGGATCAATTCTGCTTTAAAGATGATGCTAAGAGGTCTTCGGTGGAGGTGTCGGGGATTGTTGATAGATTGAATGGTAGTTATTAATATAGCTATCAGAAAAAAGAAATAAGTCGGTTATTCGTTTATATGAAAATAATTCGTTCTGTATGGCAATGAGTTGTAAATGAATTAATGATGTTTGCGGACCGGATGCAATTTTATCTTTCTCTGAATTTGTCCCGGAAACTTTTTCATAATTTGAAATCAACAGCTCTTCTTTTTTATCCCGGATACAATAAATGAAAACATTATCACCGCTTCTTTCAATCTTAGCAACGTCATACATCTCACCATTGAATTCAAATTCATACTCATCCTTCCAATTCAAATCCCGGAAGAATTCGTTCTTTGCAAATTTTAATTTTAACAGAGGGGATGAATTCTGCTTAGAGGTTAGTATCGCTCGCATTTCAATTTTATTATTTGCTAATCGTTCAACATAGATAAGGACATACCCGCTGGTACTCAAAAAGATAAGGAAGGAAAGTAATATTGAAATTACCTTTTTCAATTAAAACATTAATTCTTCAGGTCAAAAATACAAAAACAGTTAGCTATTTCCTTGTTAAAATTCAAAATTGTCTTAATCAAATGTTTCTAATGAACAGTAAACAACTATTATGCCGTTCCCTTTATAATTCATTAAAATATAACAAGAAATGAATTTTAGCTGAATCACAAGAAAAGTTTTTCAAGAAAAATATTAACTTAAGTAAAAGGATTAATGCTTTTTATGTGCTCTTCATATTTTTAACTCCACAACCTGCAAATCGATGCGAATAAAAGAAATGATTTCGGTTGGCATGCTATTCCTGATTATCTCTCACGGAATAATTCAATTTGTTTTTTTAAAAATATTTCAAGCCAAGTATCAAGCTGAAATTGTTGAGATCATGCTCAATGATCTATCCGAAACGGATTTGGTTTCATTTAAATTTAATAAAAGCGATTTGAATTCAGGCACTATAAATATTCAGTGGTTGGAAGATGACGAATTTCGCTATCAAAACATTATGTACGATGTCTTCAAAAAAGAAGTAAACGGAGATTGTGTTTATTTGTATTGTGTTCAGGATGAAAAGGAATCGGAGCTCTATTCCTACTTTGACAAATACTTTAAAAAATTAATTAATGAAGATTCCGATAAAGAGGAAGATTTAGAAAGCTTATGTTATTCTTTTAGTCAGCTTTATTCAAAACCTCTTGAAACAGAAGACAAATCTTCTGAGTATGCAGAAAGTAAATATTTTACAAATACTCCTTTTAAAATTTTAGATGGGGTGCATCCTTCATCTACACCACCTCCCCGATCATAACACAACTCCATTTTTATCCTAAGAATATTAAATATATCTAATCATAAGCAATACATTTTAATTTCATTGCTGTGAATGTATCGTACTTAACTAATTAAAAAGAATTAAAATGAAAATATTTTTGTTATTAATCTTTGCTGTTTCATTACATGCACAAATTATAACAGTAAAAGATCAGACCACACAAAATCCACTTGAGCTTGTGTCGGTTTATAATTCAGATCCAAACAGAGCACTATTAACCAATTCAAATGGTAAAGTTAACATCGAGAAGTTGGATAAAAATAAAAAAATGGTCTTTCGCCTTTTAGGATACGAAAAGTTTGAAACCACATTTTCAAATCTTAAAGAGAACAACTTCATTGTGCTAATGAAGGAAACCACTATTTCACTTGATAACGTAGTTGTTAGCTCTAACAGATGGGAAGAAAATAAAAGTGAAGTTCCGAATACAATAGAAGTAATCACACCACGCCATGTTGATTTTCAAAATCCGCAGACTACAGCAGACATGTTTGAAATGTCTGGCAATGTTTTCGTTCAAAAAAGTCAGCTTGGCGGCGGAAGCCCGATGATAAGAGGTTTTGCTACCAACAGGTTATTAATTGTAGTTGATGGCGTAAGAATGAACACAGCTATTTTCAGAAGCGGCAATCTGCAGAATGTAATTTCACTCGATGCAAATTCACTAAGCCATACTGAAATTATTTTCGGGCCTGGTTCTGTGATTTATGGAAGCGATGCAATTGGCGGAGTGATGAATTTTCACACTTTATCTCCAAGACTTTCTTTGGGTGAAAACGTTATGTTGAATGCCGGGGTAATGGGAAGATTCTCATCTGCCGATCTGGAAAAAACCGGTCACGTGCATTTTAATATCGGATTGAACAAGTGGGGATTTCTTACTAGTGCCTCATACTCTGATTTTGATAATCTGGTTATGGGTTCAAACGGTCCCGATGATTATCTCAGACCAACTTATCAAACCAGAATTAAAAGTAAAGATTCAGTTGTTATTAATCCGGATCCCAAGGAGCAAGTTCCATCAGGATACCATCAAGTAAACCTTATGCAGAAAATTTTGTTCTCTCCTGTTAATGAATGGGAATTTGAATATGCATTTCATTATTCAACAACCTCAGACTACTCCAGGTATGACAGATTAATACGTCCGAGAGGTAATACTTTGCGTTCTGCAGAATGGTACTACGGACCGCAAAAATGGATGATGAATAATTTAATGATTACGAACTACTCGGCTAATTCAATATTTGACTTATCTAAATTGATGGTTGCATATCAGAATTTTGAAGAAAGCAGACACGACAGAAATCTTAACGCTGTTGACAAGACAAACAATACAGAAAAGGTTAATGCCTTCTCAACGAACCTCGATTTGATTAAAGAAATCAATGAGAAATCAAATTTATATTACGGTGTTGAAGTAGTGCTAAATAAAGTTGAGTCAACTGGTAATTCAGAGAATATTGTTACCGGTGAAATATTCCCCGGACCTTCAAGATATCCCGATGGTTCTACCTGGAATTCTTATGGTGCTTATATAACATACAAAAATAAGTTTAGTCCGCAGTATATTTTGCAGGCTGGTATTCGTTATAATTATGTAACATTAGATGCAACATTCGACACAACTTTCTTTCCATTTCCATTTACGACTGCTGAGCAGCGAAACGGTGCATTAACCGGTACTGCTGGATTAGTTTGGCATCCAACACATGATTGGCAGATCAATTTTAATCTTGCATCAGGGTTCAGAGCACCAAATATTGATGATATGGGAAAAGTATTTGATTCAGAACCAGGTGCAGTAGTTGTGCCAAATCCCAATTTAAAACCTGAGTACGCTTACAATGCAGAACTAAGCTTAACTAAAATTTTTCAGGATGTAGCAGAATTCGATATTACCGGATACTATACATATCTCGATAATGCTTTGGTAAGACGTGATTATACACTTAACGGAATGGACAGTATAATTTACAATGGTGAAATGAGTAAAGTTCAGGCAATTCAAAACGCTGCATTTGCACACATTTGGGGAATTGAAGTTATGATTGATCTGAATTTTGCAGAGCATTTTAATTTAAGAAGCAGTTTTAATTATCAAAAAGGAGAGGAGGAAGATGATGCTGGTAATAAGGTCCCTTTAAGACATGCAGCACCATGGTTTGGAAAAACAGAGTTTATTTTCAGGATGAAAAAGATTGAGGCTAATCTCTATGCAGTCTATAACGGTGAAATAAAATATGAAGACCTGGCACCAAGTGAACAAGAAAAGGATTATATCTATGCAAAAGATGCAAACGGAAATCCATATCAACCTTTCTGGTATACGTTAAATCTAAAGTTTAGTTATCAACTTTTCGAAAATTTTGAATTATATCTTGGTGTAGAAAACATCACTGATAAGCGATACCGACCATATTCTTCAGGAATATCAGCTGCGGGAAGAAACTTCATCGGCTCACTTCGGTTCAACATTTAAACATATTAATTAAAAAAGGGAACTGTAAACACAGTTCCCTACACTTATTCAGAAAAATTCAGATTATTAGTTAACGGCAAATGGAACGCTCAGCGCTAGACTTATATTTCTTCCCATATCATATACTCCCAAGGGTTTTAATAAACTCAAATGATCAACATAGACTTCGTTTAATACATTGGTAGCATTAATTGTAACTGAAAGAGGAACTGAACTAAAACTTATTATTCCGCCAAGACCAACATCAAGCAATGTGTACGCCGGTGTTGTAGTTTCGTTTGATGCATTTCTGTTTTGCTCGAGACTGCTTCTGCTTCTTAACAGAAAAAATAAATTGTTGATTGATGAAAGATCTGGTAAAAGAAATTTAACAGTTGCTACATTTTTATCTGCCGGCATAAGAGGAAGATGACTGTCACCAGATCTTTTTCCGATAACCGTAGAGTAAGATCCACTGAGATCAAGCTAATCGAGCGGTTTTACATCAATACTAAATTCGCCTCCGCGTAAATCGGCATTGGTTTGCACAAAACGATAAACATCATTCGAGTCGATTGTTTCACCAGTCGGATTCAGATAAATGTAATTGTTTATATGATTGTTGAATGCGCTCAACGTTACTTTCGCAATTTTTGAAACAAATGTTATTCCCAGATCGCCCTGAATGTTTTGCTCACTTTCAAGATTTGAATCACCAATTTCGTAACGAGTTGTTCCTTCGTGAACTCCATTTGATGCAAGCTCTGCAAGGTTTGGTGCTCTGAAACCTGATGCAGCATTTAATTTAATTATCCAGTTTTCATCAGGAAAAAGTGAGCCGCCTATCGCACCATTAAAGGTATTGTAATCTTTATCTATCTTCGCAAAGTATGCTTCTTCACCGGGTTCGCCCATTTCAGTAGTTTCTATCTTCTGGAAATCGTAACGGGCACCGCCTTCAAAAAGAAATTTATTAAAATTCTTTTTAAGATATGCGAAGCCAGAGAATTCATTCATATCAGCATTTGGGACGAGGATTCTTCCACCTTCATTTTCATTTCCCTGAAATTGTCCTTGTGTTCCTAAAGTTAATTCGCCTTCAGAAAAAACCGGATAAATCCATTCTGCATCATAAGAAAATGTGTTCAGGATAACACCCTGTTCTCCCATATCACCCTCTTCCTGAGTAATTTTACTTAACATCATTTGTTCTTCGCTACCTTCTTCTTCAATTCTGTGATTGTTTTGAAAACCGAGGTTCAATTTGATCTTCGAGTCACCGGTAAAAAATAAATTTCTTAAAGAGGCGATATGAGTTTGTATAGTATGATGAGGACCTTCAAACTCACGTTCAAAGTGGTCTTCTTCTTTATCTTTTTCACTATTTAAATCCGCTTCTTCAACAACTCCGTAGATATGGTAAGAAAACGAATAAGATAAGTTTGAATAACCCCAGTCATAACTATAACCAAGTATTCCCTTTGCATCTTCGCCGGCAAATCTTGTGTTGGGAACTCTTTCATCATTGCCGTCGAGATAATCTGCGTGACTTTGTCCACCAGCATATAACTGCCATCTCCATTTTTCGCCCGAACCTTTAACTCCAAAATCAGCATTAGCCAAGTGTATTGCTGAATAACTGAAGGTCTGCATTCGCAAGTGTTTTTCCAACGGATGCAAAATTCGGATCAACAAAATTTACTGCACCACCAATTACATTCGAACCATAAAGTAATGCTGCAGGACCTTCGATTACTTCCACACTTCCTATTCCTACATCGTTAACACCAAATCCGTGTTCGTTCTGCCACTCCTGATTATCAAACCTTAAACCACTAACAATTGCTGCCACGCGATACCCAAATAATCCACGAACCACAGTTTTAGAAATTGAAAAACCATCTGAAAGTTCAGAGATACCTGGTAAAAGAGTCAGAGATCTATTCAGCGTTATCAGACCTTCTTTTCTCATATCGGAAGTTTCGAGTTTTTCAACTTTGTATGGCACCTTTTCAAGTTCGTTAATGTTATTTCCTAAAACCACTACTTCACCTATTTCAAGATTTGATGGCGTAAGGTTTACATTTAATTCAACTTCATTTCCTTTCAGCAAAGTAAGAATTATCCTGCTTTTATATCCAACATAACTGAACTGCACACTAAATGATCCTTCGGGCAAATTTTCAATTGAGTAACTACCGTTTTTATCTGTAACCGTACCTAGCTGAAATTCTGGTAAAAATATATTGGCCGATTCTAATTTTTCACCGGTTTCAGAATCTGTTACTTCACCGATTAGTTTCACTTGTGAAAATGCAAATGAAGAATATATTATGAATATGAATAAAATTAATTTTAATCTCACTGTTTTCTCAATTTCTTTTAAATAATTTTTTTAATAACTAAATAAAGTCACTCAAGGATGTCATTCCGGAGAGTGAAGCGAGTCCGGAATCTTTTAACTTGATAAAAAATTTTGATTCTGGACAAGCCAGAATGACCACATTTGACATGTTTGCGTAACTTCAGTAACTAAGTAAGAAAACTCAATGCCATCATCCGGCAAGAAAGATTTTCTACCAATGGATGGTTGAATAATTTTACTTGAGTTTAATCTGACTAGTTAAGAAAAATGAATTTGAGGAGGTGGTGTAAGTTGAAAAGAATCTGGCTGTTCGTAGAAAAGAGAAATTATAGTGTTGTAGAATTTATTTTTAGGAAATAGCGAATCTAAAAATTGCAGTCTTGTGAAGAATAAATTCTGAACAGTTTTTTGTAGAATTCTACTTAAAGGATTTTTTGAAGTATTTGTTTTATTTTCATCATTCATTTTGCTGAAATGATTCAACAAGTCAAGTTCTTTTTCATCTTTTTTACAGTAAATGATAATTTTTCCATCTTTGATTTCTTTAGACTTAATGTCGTAAAGATTTCCTTTATATAAAAATTCTTTTTCATTAACCTGTGAAAAGTTATACTGAACTAATGAATCTATTACAATCACTTCAAGCGATTCGCTGCCGAATTCGCTAATTAAATACTGCATTTCTTCTGCCTGCTGTAAAATCAGAAACGCAAAAAGCACCTGATAACCAACTGCGTCAAAAAGGAAGAGTCCTGCTAATAATATTACTGCAAATAACTTCAAATTCACAAAAATTTTTATATAAGAATTAATTTCGCTTTCGCCAAATATTGGCAATTATCAAATAAAATCCGAGTAGTAATTGGATAATATTAATGTGGATGAGACCGCATTTTAAGAAGAAAAGTTACTTTTTAACAAAATATAATTCGGTCTTTAGTTCACACAACACACAAGACCTTTAAGATAAAGTCCC
>JAPHUI010000093.1 GCA_026193755.1 Ignavibacteriaceae bacterium
CGAATTTTGATGTAACGATGTTTTTATTAACATAAGTTTCAGGAATTTGTACCCCGATCCGGTTAAAATGTTCTTCAAAATAATTATCATATTTTCCGGAAAGCAGCTTTGCCTCTATTCCAAACTGAAGTCTGAATTGTTGATTAAAATTATAAAAATTAATGTTCCTTAACCGGAATTCGTTTTCAGTTGTTGCCAGCCTCGTTCTTAATGAATCCGTACTCGTTGAATAAAACGGTATTTGGTTTTTCAATATCAAATGCGAAAGTGAAGTATTAGAATACCCGTTTTTATTCCAAAGATATTTCCAATTAATTCCAGCAGTATTTTGCGTGATATTAAACTTGCCATAATAATCACTGTAATCAATGAGAGCTACTCTTTTGGAGACTTCATATTTATCGTAAGAAAGTAAATCTAAAAAGCTAATTTGATGATTAGGAGTTAAATCGTATACGATTTTAGTCTGGAATTCATTGAACGACAATGGGTCATCCTTAAGATCAAATAATTTAATTATTAAGTCGGTAAAACTGTGTCTGGCAAACACCAGCCATGAACCCGATCCATTTGCAAGAGGACCTTCTGCCTGGGCAGACATGCCTGCAATGTTGAGATCCAATTGATAATCATTTTCAGATCTGTTTCCTTCTCTATATTTAATATCAAGAATGGATGAAAGTTTATCGCCGTACACAGCACCAAATCCTCCTGTGTACACATCAATGTTTTTTACAAAGTCGATATTTAATATTGAGAATAATCCGCCCGTTGATCCCGGAATCGGTAAATGATTAATGTTGGGTATTTCTATATTATCAAGGTAAAATCCGTTTTCTATCGGGCTGCCTCCGCGGGCAATTATATTGTTCATATTGTTATCATTAGAAAGACTTGGCAGACCATTAATTATTCGGCTAATGTCACCGCCGATTGTTGCTGCACGCCGTATTTCTTCGGTAGAAAATTTTGAGGTGCTGGTCTGTTCGATTTCAATATCTGCAAAGTAATTATCCTTTATAATAACCTGGTTGCCTTCTATCGCTGTTTCTTCCATCTCAGCATCTACAAATGTAATGCGGTTGGATCTAACTATTATATCAGGTTCGTAAATGGTTGCATATCCAACATAGCTGAATCTTAGAGTAAAGCCGCCAACTGGCATGTTGTCAATTGTATATTCTCCTTTAGTATCTGTTGCAGCACCAATGCTATAGTTTTCAATTAATATGTTAACGCCGATTAGTGGTCTCTGTGTTTCTTTATCTATTACCTTCCCTCTAATTTTCCCTTTTATACTCTTGTTGTTTTCTACCGGAGTAATTAAAACTTGTTCACCCGAGATAATCCGGAATTCCGTTCCCGTTAGATCAAGAACATAATTCAAAACTTCTTCAACGGTTTTGTTTAGCATTTTTACAGAGATGATTTTTTCAAGCGGGATTCGATCTCGATTATAGTTGAGTTTAATATTCGCTTTTTCCGATATAACGTTCAGCACATGTTCGAATGTAACGTTCTTAAGCTCAACCGAAATAATTTTTTGAAATTCTTTTGGGATGTCTTGTGTTTCTATCTGTGCAAAAGAACTAACAGAAAAAAATAGTAGTAAAATGACAAAGGTTAAAAAATATTTATAGATGTCGATTTTCATATTTTCTCATATGACCAATTAAAATTAATCAATAACATTATTATTTGCTTGGCTTCATTGGGTTAATTACCAATTTTAAAACTTATTTGGAAATCGATCATTTCTTCCGGGGTCCACCCAATTACTACTAGCGCTTTACTTTGTTCAATAAATAATATTCTCATTTTGTTTTCAACATTGACAGTTATTAATTCAACGGGATTTGCAATTCATCAAAAACTATATTTATAGTTTCTTGCAGAAAAAAATCTTTAGAGGAATAAATTCCAATCAATTTTTGACAACCGGCACAAAGCAAAGCATACTTGGTTCCGATAATTGATTTCATTTTACAAATCCATACATTTTCAACTTCTTTATTACAATGCTCACAATAAACTTTAACATTTACTTTTTGTAATATCTTTTCCATTATGTTGCTGCCCTTATTCAGGTTCTTATTATCAGAACATAAATCCAATTCCAAATGAAAATTCAGCCCCGCTGTAATTTTTCTTGTTTCCTATATCAACAGTAAAATCAGTTACGAGATTATATCCCATCTCAGTCAAAAATTTGATTCTGCTGCTGATTAAAAATTCGGTGCCAATCGATCCATACACTCCCATTGCAGATTCGGTGTGAGATTCAACATTCAATATTTCCACGTTAGACTCTGTCCCGATCAGCATTTGCATTCCACAGCTTAGATATGGTCGAAAAGTGTCATCATTAATTGATTTAAATGGAAAATATTTCATGCCCATCATTAATGAACCGATTGTACTACTGTGTTCGGAAATATTATCAACACTTACTTTGGGAGTCATTCCTCCGATACTGAAAAAGAATGAGTAATCGTAATTGGGATAGTAGTTGTAAATAATTTTGCCCGAAATACCGCCGGTTCCGACATCGACAGATACCGGACCCGATTGAACTTGTACGTTGGAATTATTATGATTTACATATGCAATCCGCAGATCGATGCTGTTATTTCTCAGCTTAGAATTAGAAATCGCTTTAGCATCGTCTTGAGCTACAACATCATATACCATAATAAATACGAGGGATATTAGAAATAATTTTTTCATTTGTTCTCCTAAAAATTAATTTCTTTTTATATAGATATCCCTCAAAGGGAGAATACCCCTACACACTTAAAGAAAAAATTTTATGCAAATGAATAGTGGAAAAAGTTAATCTTTTTTTAGAAGATATTCGTAATAATGAAATATTTATTTATTGGATGGCAGGATGAAAATTTCAGTGCCGGAAATTTCATA
>JAPHUI010000201.1 GCA_026193755.1 Ignavibacteriaceae bacterium
CTCTGAACTGAAATTTGACCCTTATTAAGTGTTACATATTCTTTAACCAGTGCAAGGCCTAATCCATTTCCTTCATATTTACGAGTTTGCCCTGCATCCTCCTGAGAAAAAGGGGAGAAAAGATTCTTTAAATATTTCTCTGATATTCCTATACCCGTGTCCTTAACTTTTACTATTATTTTATTCTCACCGTAATCTTCAATAGAAACAGTGACCTGCCCAACATGTGTGTATTTAATAGCATTACCAATAAGGTTTTGAAACACCTGACCAACTGTATATCTGTCAGCGGAGATTTCCGGGCTAGAAGATTTATTAATAAAAGACAGTTTTAACCCTTTCTCATCTACTACTGGTTTAAATTCCTCTGTAAGATTTCCAAGATCTTCAGCAAGACTAAACGTTTCATACCTGGCTTTATAGTTTCCACTCTGCACGGCAGACATTGATAAAATCATATCTATTGTTCTCTGAAGTCGTTTACTTGCATTTCCTACAGCATTTAGTATAGTAACCAGTTCTCTGTCTTTATCGCCTATCTCATCAGCTAATATTGGTATTGAAGGTAAAATAACATTCAGAGGTGTTCTAATTTCATGCGACATCTGGGCCAGGAAAGCACTTTTTAGCCTGTCGGATTCCTTTGCCTTATCTAAAGCATGTATAAGTTCTGCCTGTACTTTTTTAATCTGTGTTATGTCAAGCACCTGTAGTAGTGTATTGATTGGCTCACCGTCCTCATCATTTACCTTAATAGTCTTAATAAGCGCTGTTATTTTACGACCATCTCTTTTTGAAAGATTACATTCAATATCCAGATTGTCGCTTTCCATTATCATGTTATAAGTTGACTTAACTTTGGGCGAATGATTACTATCAAAAAAAGTTTTAGTGGGTGCACCAACAATTTCAAGTTCGTCATATCCTACTGTATGAGAAAATGCTTTATTCGCTTTGACGATTTTTCCTTCGGGTGAAATAATCAACATTCCGATCGGTGCATTTTCAAAAAGCTGCCTGAACATTTCTTCTGTTTTCTTTAAAAATGATTCGGCTTTCTTTCTATGACTAATTTCAATATCCAGTTCACTTATTTTTTCACGGAATAATTCATTAAGCTTTTCGTTCAGATTAGTAACTTCGCTTGAAGATTTATCTAGCTCGTTAAGGATATTGTATATTTTGTGAGCTAGTACTCCAATCTCATCATTTTTAAATTTAGTTAATAGAATTTTTTGCTCTTTAATATCCGATTTGCTTAATGCTGATATAAGTTTTGTAATAGGTCTAAATGAAATTGAACTAAGGAAATAGGTGAAAACCATCCCGGCTAAAAGAATTGACAAACTAAATAGTGCGGTTAATAAAGTTTTCTTCTTAAGATCACTTGCCACTAAGCCTGCATTAAAACCGATATAAACTTTTCCTTCCTGTACACCGTCAATAGTAATTGGCATTACCACACGGTAAACAGTTTCATCAAATGAAATGTTATCATCATTATTTGCCGCAACGTATAAGTAATATTCAGCTACGTCTAAATTTACAGCATCGACGAACACTCCATTTTTATTTTCAAGCACGAGGTAAGGAACATCATTTAAAGACATAAGCTGAATCAATTGAGTCTTATCATCGATCTTGTTTTTCAAAAAGAACTGGGGATTTTGCTTAACAAAGTTTGTAAGCATCTCTGCTTTAAACTTATATTTGTCTAATACCTCTTCTTCAAACTTATTGCTGACATAGAAATATATTAATCCTGCAACAATTATAAAAAATGCAGCAAACTGAATTGTCAGACTCAGTTGTATCTTCTGTGGTTTGTAAATTAGCCTTTTTTTATAATCGCTCAACATTATGGCTAAATCAAAAACAACATTCTTGCCAAAAATTGATTTGTAATTGAATAGAAATAGGAGAGAAAATGTATTAAAAAGAAAAAAAGTGGTTTTATTAAGTAAATTTGATTCAACAACTACATTGTAGATCATTTAAACGACAATTTTGTATATGCCTCTATATCAAATTTTCTGGCAGCTCCGTTTCTATTCATATAGCGAATTTTTCCATAAACGGGTCTCTCTGTCCAAGCCCGATCGTGTACTCCACCGATTGCCCAGGCACATCCTGTATAACCGTTTGGATCACGGCCATCTAATTCATATTTATCATTTAAATAGATTGCTACCCTCAAAGCATCC
>JAPHUI010000066.1 GCA_026193755.1 Ignavibacteriaceae bacterium
GGATATATACATGATGTATATGTCTGGGATGATACAGTAGTTGCTTGTGATGGTTCATCTCAGGTATATCAGCTAATCAATGTCTCGAATAAATCGAATCCGCAAGTGGTAAGCACCAGCTCTTCCTTACCCGGCATCTATGCACACAGCGGTTGGATGACAGAAAACAAAAGATATTTCTATGGTTGCGAAGAATTTAATGTCAGGGATATAACTGTCTGGGATTTACAAGACAGAAGCACTTGGGATCTTATTATATCCAGCTGGCAAATGCCTACCGGTAGTTCGATAGTCCATAATTGTTTTGTCCGGGGAAATTATCTGCATATTTCTTATTACACATCCGGCTATGTTGTTCTCGATATTTCGGATCCTGAAAATCCACAGCTCGCTGGACAATACGATACATACCCTTCATCTGATGGCGGAACTTATAATGGCGCGTGGGGTTGTTATCCTTATCTTCCTTCAGGGAATACACTCATATCTGATATAGAAACCGGATTATATGTTTTACATTTTGATGGAGAAGTTCCTGTTGAACTAACTTCGTTCACAGCCAAAGCAGACGGAAATTCTATATTTCTGGACTGGTCTACAACTACTGAAACTAATAACCAGGGTTTCGAAGTTCAGAGGAAATCAGGGGATGAATTTAAAACAATAGGATTTATTCAAGGCACAGGCACTACTTCAGAACCTCAGCAATATTCCTATACTGATAAAAATCTGGATGTTGGTACTTACGATTATCGTTTAAAGCAGATAGATTTTGACGGAAGTTTTCAGTACTCGGAGATAGCTAAAGCAGAAGTACTTCCCGTTGCTAACTTTCAGCTTAAACAAAACTATCCTAATCCTTTTAATCCTTCAACAAAAATTAGGTTTGCTGTTCCTGAAAACAAGTTCGTAAATCTTTCAGTTTACAATCTCCTTGGTGAAAAAATTGCAGAACTGATTAATGAGGTAAAGGATGCAGGAGAATATGAAGTTATTTTTAATGCAGCAAATCTTCCATCAGGAATTTACATCGCAAAAATAAATGCGGAAGAATCTAGTCAATCAATAAAAATGACATTGCTTAAATGAGGAATAATTATGCGCAAAATTAATTTGATTTGTTTTCTTTTTGTCCTGTCTATTTTTTTTATTTATGCGTGTAATGAAGAAAAAATAGTAACTCCTCAACAGGAGGTAGATGATACAAATAATGGATTCCAATCTAAAGCTGTGGCAGAAATTTTCGTCAAGAATTGTGCAACTTCCGGATGCCACGCTGGAAGTACACCTTCGAGTGGATTATCTTTAAAATTATTTTCTGAATTGATTAAAGGAAGCTCAAACCGCTCCGGTGGTACGATACCTAATTATGGTGGTGATGTGGTGATTCCATTCCGGATTCAGGAGAGCTTGCTTTACCAAATGATTAATGATAACGTAACACCGTCTTCACCTCACGATGCTATCTCATTAAGTCAGGCAGACATTGATACAATAAAAAACTGGATAATGAACGGTGCCAAAGATTTTAATGGTAATTTACCCTTCAGCAATCCAAGTTATAGGGTTTATGTCTGTGATCAATTAAGCGATAAAATCTCAGTTATTGATGGTGATTCAAAGGTAGTTTCTGCCATTATTGATGTCAGTCAGCCAAGCTTACCGGCAAAACCTCACATGGTAAAAGAAAGAGATGGTTTTCTCTATGTTACTCTAATCAGTGCGGGTAAATTCTTAAAAATAAATACTTCCGATTACAGTATAGTAGGAGAAGTTTCCGGTATAACAAAAGCAGGAATGATTCAGATTTCTCCAGATGGAAGTAAAGCATATGTCTCCAGATCTTCAACATCAGATCCTATTTTCAATTCAGTTTATGACATAAATATTTATAATATGACTTTGACAAAAGAAATTACACTTTTATGGTCCACAGGTGGTGTTCCTCACGGAATAGCTTTAACTCCTGATGGTAAAAAACTTTATGTTGCTAATTTAACTTTAAGCAGAATTGGTATTATTGATGCAGAACTTGATGAGGCAACCGGCGATATAAGTTTACCACCCGGTACTGAGCCAATGCAAACCATGATTTCACCAGATGGTAATTATCTATATGTCTCGGCGAGAGGAACCGGAAAACTTATGGTATTTGATACACATAAGGATACTTTAATTACAGAAGTTGATGTTGACCCAATGCCAATGCAAATTGCAATTACGAGTGACGGTAACAAAATTTATCTTGGTTCATTTATGATGAACACTGTAAATGTTATACAAAAAAACGGAAATACATGGACCAATATTAAGCAAATATCTCATTCAGGATTTAGAATGCTTCACGGTTGTGATATTACATCTGATGATAAATATGTTTATGTTTCAATTAGAAATGAAGATGGTGGTTTTGTACCATACTTTATAGTTGGTGGTGAAACTAATCGAGGCACAATCGGAATTATAGACACTCAAACAGATGAGGTTATTAAACTTATTGAGATTGAAGAATCCGGGTCGGGTTTGGTTGTTGAGAAGAATAATTAAATAATGAAAAAGATTTTTAATTATGAAGCCCATTTATTGATGGGCTTTTTTTATTTTTAGATGTATAAGTAATATTAACTCGTAATTTTTAATAACTATTTACAAATTCTAAAATGCGAAAAATAATTTACCCCGGCACCTTTGATCCTGTTACTTACGGACACATCGATCTTATAAAACGCGCAAAAGAACTCTTTGATGCAGTTGTTGTTACGGTAGCTGTCAACCCCGGCAAAGCACCTCTTTTCAGTACTGCGGAAAGAGTAAATATGCTTAAGGAAAGCTTAAAGGATCTTAAAAACGTATCGGTCGATTCATTCGACGGACTGGTCGTAGATCACGCCAAAATAGTTGGTGCAACGGGTATTTTAAGAGGGTTGCGCGCAGTAAGTGATTTCGAGTTTGAATTTCAAATGGCATTGATGAACAGAAAACTTGCTAATAATATAGCAACAGTCTTTCTAATGCCGCATGAAAAGTTTACATATCTTAATTCGACAATAATCAGAAACCTTGCAAGTTTAAAGAGCGATGTTAGTGATTTTGTCCCACCAATTGTTCAGGATGCTCTGAAGAAAAAGTTTTTGTAATCTAGAATATTTGATAGCCAAGATATTTAAACAAAAAAAGGATGTCCAAGAACATCCTTACATAATCTGAAACTAACTAATACTTCCCGATAATAAATTTAATTGCCTATACCTTTGCAAGTTTTAAATGTTCCCCTAATTACAAATTAGGCTATAAGATTGAAAACTTGAATTGTGTCCCGTTCGAGGTAAAATGAGTTGGAGTATAGAACTTATTCACAACTTTCAACTGTAAAAAACTATTGACATAAAAAGAATAAGAGCTCCAAAAAGAAAGCTGGTTATTATCTTTTCAAATGTAGTTTGTACCATTTCCCGACCCACTTTATTGTTATTTAACTTGATTTATATTTGCTCCTTTTTTACAACTATTATACCGTACTATGTTCTTAAAAATCATCATTTTTAGATTTCCTGATATATAATTCGAAGTAATTTCTACTAATTCCATTAGTAATTTTGGTTGAAAACCACGTTTTTCAAATCCGAAGATGAGATAAATAACATTTTTGTCGGTTTAAATAAAGCTTTTTCTGCGTTTTTTATAATTCGAAGGTCGGTTAAAATAGAAATAGTTTTAAGTTATAAATGTGTTCTTCAACGTGGAATTAGATTCGAAATCAGCTAGAATAAAAATAAAAAAAACCGCAGCAAATATCCGATAATTATCATTATTCACTGCGGTTTATAAATCAACTAAGTTGATGACTACTTCAACAAATTCATTTTCATAGTCTTAGAGAAATCTCCAGATGTGAGATTATAAAAATAAACTCCGCTAGGCAGGTTTGTTCCACTAAATTGAACTTCATAACTACCTTGAGTTAACTCTCTGTTAACAAGTGCATTTATTTCATTCCCAAGAATATCAAAAACTTTTAGTGACACAAAAGATGAACTAGGTATACTAAATGCAATTTTAGTACTTGGGTTAAATGGATTCGGATAGTTCTGCTTTAACGTGTATTCACTTACCGGAAGTATTGTAATTTCTACTTCTTTGCTGTAAGTAAAATTACCATTGTAGTCAAGCTGCTTCAACCGGTAGAAATATTCTCCTACAGAAACCGAATTATCAGTAAAAGAATAATATCTGATCTCAGTGGAATTTCCATTTCCATTTACAAAACCTATATTATTCCATTGCTCGTTCCCGGCATTTCGTCTTTCAATTGCAAATCCACTATTGTTAATTTCAGTTGCCGTTATCCAGCTTAAAGTTACATTATTACTAAATACCTCAGCTGAAAATGATACAAGTTCAACCGGTACGAACGAAAATGTATACTCATAAACTCCTCCTACACCTGCAGTGGTAGAGGCATAGCCAGCAAATAAAGTATGGTTTCCTGTAGGATTAAAAACAAGTGCTCTAATAGTATAAGTATTCAACAAAGTTCCACCATTGAAATCGAACCAGTTA
>JAPHUI010000174.1 GCA_026193755.1 Ignavibacteriaceae bacterium
TCGAAACAACAAATATTTGTTGATATCACATTTTTTATGCAAAACGCTATTAAACTAAACAACAAAACATCCGTTATTGTAATTGCACTATTTGTCTGGATTGCCTGTATATATCCACAAAGAGAAGGCTATACTGATCCATCTGCCGATAGATACAAAATGGCAAACAACAAGGATTCCCTTGTAAGTAAAGTCTCTGATTATTACTATCAGATGGACCCATCCGGTAAAAATTTATGGGATGGAACACATTGGAACAAAAATAAATTCCCTCTGAAGGTTTACGTAAACAGCTCTTCATCAGAATATTACAAATCTCTTTTTAAAGACTATGTGGGATATGCATTCAGGGTGTGGCAAAGAGCGGACGGAAGAATAAAGTACACTTTAATTAACGATGAAAGCGATGCAGATATTGACTTCTTTTTTGTTGAAAATCTTGGAAAAAAATATGGTAAAAATTATATGGGATTGACTGAGTATGGAAAAAACAGTAATAATGAGATTGAATCATCTAAAATCCAGATAACTTTACTTACAATGAATAATGCAGTAATTCCAAAAGGTGAAATTAAAGCAACAATAATTCACGAACTGGGTCATGCACTCGGTCTTGCACACAGTCAGAATGAAGAAGATATAATGTTCCCCTATTTAATTCCATCTCATTCTGAAAAAAAGAATTATGATGATCTATCACGCGGTGATAAAAAAGCAATCAGGGAAGTAATTGATGTTAGTGGGGGGAAAAAATATTTGATGAAATAAAGTTCAGTCGCTTTTGACCTTTTATCACTTATTTAAGCAGAATCATTTTCTTTGTTTCAGAAAAATTTCCCGCCTTTAATGTATAGAAATAAATTCCACTTGATAATCCGTTCCCCTCAAATTCTACTTCATATTCTCCGGCAGGTTTTTGTTCATTGACAAGAGTAACTATCTCATTACCAAGTACATCATAAACTTTTAATGAAATTTTCGTATTGTCATTCCAGTCTTGGACCGGAATCCTAAACTTAATTTTAGTTGAAGGATTAAACGGATTTGAAAAATTATTGTATAAATAATATGAATTTAATGTGATTTGCTCTTCTTCAACAGAAACAGGTTCTAACCAGGTTGCTAAATGTCTGTAATAATTCTTCCAATCTGATCCATCCCACAATTGCGTTAATTTTTCTGTCCAGTTATTGTTAACGTCATAGTAGTATGTTCTCAGCACATAATTTTGCCAACCAGCCTCTGGTGTCCAGGTTTCCTTAATCATTGTTGCTATTTTATTCTGAGGCGTATAATTGTATGTTTCTCTCCAAACGTTTACCCAATTAGAAGAATCCGACTGCCAGTCGTGGTAAAGTGTTGATAATAAAATATTATTTATACCATATTCATATAAGTAACGATAATCGTTAACCCACGTGCTATCCGTGTTGTTCCATTCTTGTCTGATGTTTTCCGTCTTATTTCCAGCGTCATTATAAAAGTATAAATCATTAATTTCGGGCATCCAATCTGGAAGGTAATAATGGTCAAAACGAGTCTTCTTTATTAGTACATTATTAGAATCATAGTTAAATTCATCCTTCCAAGCATAAACCCACCATCCATGATACAAGTCTAAAACCCTTAGAACAATCATAGTTGTATCACTATTAGTATTATAACTGTAAGTATACATAGCAACATAAAGCCACTCAGTTCCTGTAGATGTATGCACATTAATATGATATATATTACCATTTCCATAATAATCATAATAATATCTATAATATTCCCGCCAATAACCCTCCCAATAAAATTCATTACTAAAACTTAATCTATCATTTGAATCATAACTAAATGTCAATTTCATTTCATTACCCCATACATTTCCATTTCTCCACTTGTTCGAAATACTTGTATCAATTAGATTTTTGCCATTGTAAGAGTACTCATAAAGTGAATCGTTGATCCAATTCGATGAATCTTGATCCCATATTTCTCTTTTTAGTGTCTTAAGTAAATAATCACCATCTAATTGAGAAGTGGGTTCATTCTCTTGCTGATCCAAATAGAAAGAAATTCCTTGTTTTGAATCTTCTACGGATTGTTCAGGTAGCTTGCTTTGGTTTAATAATAAATCATCAGAATAGTTTTGAATTTCCTGAGCTTTCAGGCTTGCAGAATATTGAAGGAGGAGAAACAGAACGAATAAAAATTTTATCCAATTCATACTTGCCCCTAAATTTATAGTTTTTAATCAATTTTAAACTTAGCATATTTTCGAAGAAAATCAACCGATTTCTCTAAATGCCTCCTAGCATAACCGATGCTTATCGGTCCAAAGACTATAAATATTTACATTTGAAGCAATAATTCTTTTTAAAAATATTCTATTGCCAAGAAGCAGAAAACTCACTCGGATGTCAAAATTAGCTAACGCATTTATCATTATTTAACTATATGTTTCAAAATCGAAATAACTTTAATCTTCATTATGTGTAAACGAACAAAAATATCCTTAGGTATAATTTCAGGTATATAACTATGTGCAAACTATTCTCTCCGATTAAAATCCGAAACATAGAATTAAAAAGCAGAATTGCCGTATCACCGATGTGCCAATATTCCAGCATAAATGGAGTTCCAACAGATTGGCATCTGGTTCACCTTGGAAGTCGTGCTGTTGGCGGAGCTGGATTAATTTTAACTGAAGCAACTGCTGTTTCTCCCGAAGGAAGAATTTCTCCCGATGATGCAGGAATATGGAATGAAGAACAGGTTAATGCGTACACAAGAATTACATCTTTCATAAAATCACAAAACTCTGTATCAGGAATTCAGTTAGCTCATGCCGGAAGAAAAGCATCGACTTACTCTCCCTGGAAAGGTAGCGGAGAAGTTAAAGTTGAAAATGGAGGTTGGAAAACATTCGCACCCAGCCCAATTCCATTCTCAGAAAATTTTCCTCGTCCAAAAGAAATGAGTGAAGAAGACGTTAAACTCGTAACTGATCAATTTACTAAAGCTGCCAAGAGAAGTATTGAGGCTGGTTTTGAAGTAATTGAATTGCATTTAGCACATGGTTATTTAGTTCACGAATTCTACTCCCCAATTTCAAACCATAGAAAAGATAATTATGGTGGAACGCTAGAGAACAGATGCCGCTTAGTGATAGAAATTGCAAAATCCGTCAGAGACGCAATTCCTGAGGGAGCTCCTTTGTTTGCGAGAATTTCATCAACAGATTGGGTTGATGGCGGATGGGATATTGAGCAATCAGTGCAATTAGCAAAATGGTTAAAAGAAGTTGGTGTTGATTTAATTGATTGTTCAAGTGGCGGTAACGTTTCAAATGTTAAAATTCCAGCAGGACCGGGCTATCAAATTCCTTTTGCAGAAAAAATAAA
>JAPHUI010000132.1 GCA_026193755.1 Ignavibacteriaceae bacterium
GCACGACAGTAGATTCTATCCGGATTTTTCAGGTGTGGCAAAATCTTATAACTTCTATCCTCTTCCTCCTCAAAAGTCAACTGATGGCATAGTCTCGGCAGCACTAGGTTTGGGTAAATGGGTTGTTGAAGGTGGAAACACTGTTCGCTTCTGTCCAAAATATTCTACTGACTTAATACAATTTCATTCTGTGCAGGAATCTCTTAACAGCAGTCAGATGGAATTCTTTGCACTACAGCTTGATGAAAAGACAGACTTTGGTAACGTTACATACGATAAATTAGTAAAAAAATTTACTCTTAGTGTTGCCGAAAAGGATGGTCCATTAAGATTTGTTGGTTCGACATACGTACCTGAAAATGATGCTATTTACGATGGGCTAGGAAGAAATGGAACGCGTTTAGTTACATTCGGTCCTGTTCTCAGAAATAAAATGTTTCCCCTTGCAAATGTACTTGAGCTATTGCTTGAGATGGGTAACTGGGGAATGGGAACACCTGTCGAACTTGAATTTGCAGTTAACATATCAAAACCTTCAGGGAAAAGAAAAGAATTTGGATTGCTGCAGATGAGGCCACTTGTTGTTAGCCATGAGTTTGAAGAGCTCCAGATTGAGGATGTTAAAACTGAAAAGTTAATTTGTCAGAGTAACCAGGTTCTGGGTAATGGAATTATTCAGGATGTTTATGATATTGTTGTTGTCGATTATAATTTATTTGACCGTGCGAAGAGTCGAGAAGTAGCAGCAGAGATCTCAAGTCTTAACAACAAATTGATATCGGAAGAAAAACCATATTTGCTTGTTGGTGTTGGTAGGTGGGGATCATTAGATCCGTGGTTGGGCATTCCGGTTAATTGGGAGCAGATAGCTGGTGCCAAAGCCATAGTTGAAACATCATTTAAAGATATGGCAGTTGAACCTTCGCAAGGATCTCATTTCTTTCAGAATATTACATCTTTTATGATAGGATATTTCACCGTAAACACAGTTCAAAAAAATGGATTTGTAGATTGGGACTGGCTTTTATCCCAGGATGCCGTTGAAAAAAAGATATATACGAAACACATAAGATTTAAGAAGCCAATTGTAATCAAAATGAACGGGCACGAAAATAAAGGTATTATTTTAAAACCGGAGTAATAATTTTGGCAGAAGAAAGTATATCACAAATAGAAGAAATACCGGAAGCCTGTCCGCACTGCGGTAATAAACTTTCACCTTGGCAGCAGGTTCTACTGGCAACAGACAGAGCTCTCGTTTGTAAGAATTGCTGGTACAGGATAATTCTGGATGTAATTCCGAAAACTAAAAAAACAGATTCAGATAAATCAAAGAATGAGGAACCAAAATAATGGAATCCTATAATTCATTCAAGGTCGCGCGTCAGCAGGTTTTGGAAGCTGCAAAGCTACTTAACTTGGATGATGCGACTAAAGAATTTTTAAGCACACCACAGTTGGAAACTAATTTTACTTTACCAGTTAAGATGGATTCAGGTAAAACACAGATTTTCCATGCTTTCCGAATTCAATATAATCATGCAAGAGGACCGGCGAAAGGCGGCATACGTTTCCATCCTGAAGAAACAGTCGACACAATTCGTGCACTCGCCTGCTGGATGACATGGAAAACTGCCGTCGTTGATTTACCGTTAGGTGGAAGCAAAGGTGGTGTGAGATGCAATCCTAAAATATTATCAGAAATGGAACTTGAGAGACTCTCAAGAGAATACATCCGTGCAATTTCACCTATGCTTGGAGTAGATATCGATGTTCCTGCAACAGATGTTTATACAAATCCTCAAACTATGGCATGGATGATGGATGAGTATGAAACTATTACAAAGAGACACAGTCCCGGTGTTTTTACTGATAAACCAATACAGGTTGGAGGAACTGAAGGAAGAAGAGATGCAACTGCAAGAGGAGGCATCATAACAGTTCGCGAAGCTTGCAAAGCATATGGATTCGATCCAACAAAAGAATTTGCTATCCAAGGATTTGGTGATGCAGGACAAAGAGCAGCACTATTGCACAAAGAAATGCTGGGAGGAGGTAAACTAATCGCTGCGAGTGATTCAAGGGGTGCAATCTATAACAAAAAGGGACTGGATCCGGAAGAACTTGTTCATCACAAACTCAAAACTGGGACAATCTTAAATTTTCCCGGAGCTAAAAAGATTCCCCACGAAGAACTATTAGAACTTGATGTTGAGATACTTTACCCGGCAGCTTTGGAAAATGCTATCAACATAAAGAATGCAAAGAACATTAAAGCACGTGTTGTGTGCGAGCTTGCAAATGGACCAACAACTCCTGATGCAGATTTAATTCTTTTCAAGAATAATGTTCACGTTATTCCCGATATTCTCGCTAGTGCTGGCGGTGTAACCGTCTCGTATTTTGAAATGGTTCAGGATAAGTCTTTATTCTTCTGGGAAGAGGAAGACGTACATAAGCAGCTCGATAAAAAATTAACTCTCGCATACAAACGTGTACAGGAAGCCATAAAAGAAAAGAAAGTCCATCCACGATTAGCTGCAATGTTAGTTGGTGTTGCCAGGGTTGCACAGGCATGCCAATTAAGGGGTTGGGTCTAGAATTTAGAATATCGAACATTGAATTTTGAAGGAAATTTAGATATTCTTTATTCTTTTAATAATAATTCAAATATTCTTACTGGAACATTTTAATTCCGGCATAGTAAAAGGTTTAGATTTTAACTAAACCGGAGGTTACAATGCCATCGTTAAAAACTCCTAAAGCCGACCTGAAGAAACTTTATAATCGTACATTAAAAATAAGTTTAATAGTGTCTTTAGCAATTATTATTGCCGCTTTTAAATTCTCACCATACACTTCGCTAACTGATACAATCACTAATCCAACTCAGGAAATAATTAAGATTGATGAGATTATTTCAACTGTTCAAAAACCTGACATTCCTCCGCCACCCAAAGCCCCACAAATTATTGTCGCTTCAATTGATGATACCCCGGATGATATTATTTTACCTAATATTGATGACATTGAACCTGTTCCTTTACCGGATAAGCCACCAGCACAACCAAAAATAATTGATGACGAAAATATTTTTGAAGCTGTTGAAGAGATGCCGGCACCAATTGGTGGTATCAAAGCTATTCAAGAAAAATTGCACTTTACAGAAATAGCTAAAAGAGCCGATATCAAGGGAACAGTATTCATTCAAGCAGTTATTGATAAAAACGGGAATGTTGCTGAGACAACTGTATTAAAGGGCCTTGGTGCCGGTCTTGACGATGTGGCAATGAATGCGGTAAAGTCAACTAAATTTGTCCCGGGTAAACAACGTGGTCGCCCAGTAAACGTAAAAATTGTAATCCCGATAAAATTCGTACTAAAATAATTTTTCTTATTCTCACGATTATCACTTAAGAAAGAGTAGAGAGTCTTCAAAGTTAAAATCTTCCTCTTAGTTATTTATATTTAGATAAAGAAGACTAATCTATTATTAAAAACCTGGTTGAAGTGTACGAATTCACAATTATAAAAGACATTGTTGTAATCCTGCTCGTTTCTATTCCAATCATTTTACTTTTCAACAAACTGAAGCTTCCGAGCATCGCAGGATTTCTGATAGCGGGAATGATCATCGGTCCTTTCGGATTCAAATTAATTGCCAACATAGATGAAATAAATATTATGGCAGAAATCGGAGTAATTCTTCTGCTCTTTACAATCGGGTTGGAATTTTCTCTTAAAGAACTTGCAAAGATGAAAAAGCTTTTACTATTTGGCGGAGGCTTACAAGTTCTGATAACAATTCTGGCTACTGCTATTTTACTTTACTCATTCGGAATGGAATTGAGACAAGCAATCTTTTTTGGAATGCTTGTTAGTCTTTCCAGCACAGCTATTGTTTTGAAATTGCTTTCTGACAGAGGTGAGCTGC
>JAPHUI010000041.1 GCA_026193755.1 Ignavibacteriaceae bacterium
CAGTCCCTTTATTTGGATTTAATTCTTCCATATCTTCCATTGCCTTTAATCCAAATGGTGTTGCAGCATTACCGAGACCGAGCATATTAGCAGAAATATTCATTATAATGGAACTCATCGCAGGATGGTCTGAAGGAATTTCAGGAAAAAGTCTGCGTGTAAACGGTTTTAAAAAATTAGCAATTTTTCTTATTAACCCTGCTTCTTCTGCCACCTTCATTACACCGAGCCACAGAGCCATTATACCGATCAAACCAAGCGCTATTGTGACCGCAGTTCCAGCATAGCTCAGAACCGCACTAGTTACGTCTTTCATTTTATTGAAAGATACTTTTTCAAAAATTATATCTCCTTCATATGAATTGGTTGAAATTTGCTTTTTAATTTTTATTGAACCATTTAAATCATCCTTCTCACCGGAAGCTTCTGACATTTCTTTCCATATTTCTGGAAAATTTTTATCTGCGATAATAGTAATAAATCCCAAAACTGAATCTTTTTTGTAATTAAGATTTGCTTGCAAAACTAAATCCGACTTAATACTAAATCCGTAAAACTTATTGAAGTCACGGGCAGTGACCAGAATTTTTACATCCTGATTTCCTTCTCGAATTTCAGTATTATCGCTCAGTGAAATGACTATTGGGAATGGAGCATTATTTCTGTACTTATTATTAGAATTATTTATAATATCAGTGGTGAGAGCAGCACTAACTCCAAGCAGAATTAATGCTACCCAGATATAATTCAGCACAGGAATTTCCCCGGTGATTTTTTGAAATTTACTTCGCGTTCAAGTATGATATCAATTAACATTAAATCAGAAACCTATCTCGTCAAAAGCAAGAAGTTCTTCCGAATCCACAATGAGAAGTTTTCCATTGAGTTGATTATCTTTATCGGAATACAGCAATTTACCCGAATATTTTTCGATAAAGCTTTGTGCAACATTTTTGATAGTCTTTTGCTCTTCAGCTTCACGAATTGAACCGGTTACTACAATAGAGAAGAGTCGGTAAAGAGTATCCGTTTTATCAATAAATTCTTTCGAAACGTTTTTATCCTTAAGAATTGTAAATTTTGCCAGAGAATCGAACTTGATTGTACGAAGTAGCTCTTCGTTTTCTAAATAAAAAAATATGTTTTTATTTTGATAAACAAAATTCGTTGCAAACTGGGCAAAACCTTCTTTCTTTAACGATACCGAGACAACTCCAGCATTTGCTGATCCCAATTCCTTTTCAACCAATGCAAGATCTCTTATTGTAATTATTTTTCTATTCATGATTCTTAATTCTAATTTAATTCAACCGACTTTTGGATACATCGCGAATCGCCATCTGAAAAAATACATTCTTTACAGACATCCAAATTTACTGAATAGTTATTATTTCTAATTGAATTTATCATTGACGTGATTGTGGATTTTATTTTCTTGTCTGAAAGTTCATCATAATTGAAAACAAAAGGATTTTCAGGAAATTTAATGAAGATTAACCTACCCTCAATTTCCTGCTTTTTGTTAAAAAGTCGGGAGATAATATAAGAATAAAATTTTTGCTGAGGTAAATATTTTTCTGATTTGATATTTATTTCATTCCTCTTAATATTATCCGTTTTATAATCAATAATTACTAACTTTTTGTCTGTAATTATCAGCTTATCCAGAATTCCGAAAAGGTAGAAGTCATCTTCCTTTAAATAAACTTCGAATTCATTTTTATAAGTTGGGAAGGAGTTTATAAAGTTAAATTCATCCGAGTTAAATAATAATTGCAAATCACTCAGAATTTCGTCCTCCAGAGATGTGGTATTTTTTTCGTCAAATTTATTTTTGAGCTGCTCTTTAACAAAATGCGCTAGCTCTTGTTTGCTAATATTTTTACATAAGATATAGTGAATTAATTTTCCTTTATATTTTGCATAATCATCCATTTTTGATTCATCATCAAGCAAATATGAATTTAATTCATTTCTGTTATAATCCTCATGAGAACTAAACTTTGAAGGAAAAGTTTTTTTATAGGGCTGATGAAATAAATCACCAATTTTATAATTATAAAAGAGATTGTATTTCATCGGACAATTGGAGAATGTGGAAAATCTTGTTGCCGAAATTACCTCACCAACTAAGCTATCTTTAATTTGTTTCAAATTCAATTTCTGATTGAGCATATCAATGCGTTCTTCTTCATCTACCGAATCATCAGTTTGAATATTTCGCTTTATTGGTATATTAAGTTGAATCTCCTTAGTTGAATTAAAATAATTTTCATTTTCTTTATTGAGGAAAGTTAATTCTCCTTTCATTTCAAATAATTCTTTTGAAAGATCCAGGTCGAGTCCTTCATTAATTAAAGCAGCAAAAGAATTTTTCTTAAAAGATTTTCCATCATCTGTTTGCGTGATAAACAGAAAATCTTTTGCTCTTGTTAAACCAACATACAGAAGTCTTTTTACTTCGGCGACATCCTTCTTCGATTCGATCAGATTATAAAGTCCAACAATCGGTGCTGATTCGTAATTCCCGAAATAATTTTCATTCTGAGGAACTTTGGTAAGGATTCCAAAATCTTTATCAATTGTAATAAACCTTGCTTTTACTTTATTTACTTTTGTATAATCATTACACCTATATAAAAAGACAGCCGGGTATTCCAATCCCTTTGCCTGATGTATCGTAAGAATATTAACTCCATCATTTCCAGTCTCAATACCTGCCTGTGCTTCATCTTCGGTTTTTGAAATAGCATTGTTTAAAAAATATACATAATCGTAAAGTGTGTTAAATTCTTCATTGAAGAATTCATTTGTCAGTGAGATAAGTTTATTAAGATTAGAAATTTCCTGATAACCATATACCCGCGAAGCGATTGTTGAAATAAAATCTGATTCATTTAAAATCTTTCTCAATAGTGTGGAAATATTAATTCTATTTGCCAGTTTCTTATTTTCATTTACAGTTTTATAAACTTCTGCCCATGCTACTTTACTTTTCTCAGAAGCTGCTATTAATTTTTCCCAGTAACTTCTGCCTTCAAACAATGACAATTCAAGAATATTTGAATCAGAAATATTAAAGAACGGAGAACGCAGGATTCCAATCAATGCACCATCATCTTTATCATTTAACAGAAAAGCAAAATAGTTATAAATATCACTTATACTTTGCTGTTGATAGAACCCGGTCCCGCCAACCAGGATAAAAGGAATATGATGTTTAATAAAAGATTTCTGTAACTCAACAAAGGAAGATCGCTTTCTAACAAGTACTGCAATATCATTCCATTTAGTAATACCTTCTGAATTTTCAGATTTAAGATCAATAATTCTCCGAGCAACAAGATCAGCTTCACTCTGATCATTACTTTGAGCAATCAAAAATTCAACTTGCCCCTGAAAATTATCAGAACGTGCACAAACTAAATCAGAAGGTGCTACTTCATTAAAAAAATCGCGTGGTTCTTTAAAGAGAGTTTTAAATACTGAATTCACAAAGAAGCAAATTATCGGTGCCATTCTGAAACTATCTGGAAGCGACAATAAAGAATCGTCACCGTGCAGTTTTTGAATATCTGTTTTCGTTTTGTTAAAGACCTGCAGTTCCGCATCACGGAATCGGTATATGCTCTGCTTCTCGTCCCCAACAATAAAGAGATTACCTTTTCTTAAATCTTCAAGAAGAGGAAGAAAAATTTCATACTGGATTTCGTTTGTGTCTTGGTATTCATCGACTAACAGGAATTTATATTTATCAGCCAATGCTTGTTTTACAGATTCAATCTTCAACAATTTTCTTGTTTTGAGAAGAATATCTTCAAAATCGAGCACACCCAGTTCGGATTTTTTAGTTTCAAATACAGTAAGAACATTCTGAAAAATATGTATTAATGCCAAACCATATTTTACTAATTCATTCTCAACAGTTTCATGATTTTCATTAAATTGAATCTCATCAAGATCACTGAAGAAACTCTCTACTATATCCACTGAATTTTGAATACTGTTATTTCTCAACGAAGTAGTCAGGTAATCGACTTTACGCACACTTCCATCTTTTGTAAGGATTTTATTTCTCAATCCACTTAATAACCTGAATAATTCAACCTCATCATTTGTATATGTTAATTCAACCAAGATGTTTTTTATTTCAAGTGCCAATTTATTCTGGGAATTATTCTTAAGAACTTTTTCGTTCGTAAGCTTTAGATGAGTTATTGCTAGTCGTATATTTTTTTCAAATACAATCTTGAATCCAGATTTAAAAAGTTCGAAGAAATTCTTTGCAATTTCAGGTGCATTTGCTGAATAAATTTTATCGATAACATTTAAAACGTTTTTTCTTCTGTTTATGAGCTCGATTAATTGTTGTACCAGAATTGTTTTAGAACCTAATAGTCGCACTAAAAGTTTTATTTCAGATTGTACCTCTGAATTTTTAAACATTTCCCTCAAACTGCTCTCAATACTTAAATTAATTAACTCTTGGGTTTTTTGTTCGTTTATAGGGATAAAATTTGCATCGATCGATGCCTCGACAAGAAATTCTCTTAAAAGATCTATACAGAACGAATGTATTGTGGAAATTTTTGCTGAGACAAGCTGCTTCCTGATTTTTCCTATACGCTGCTTAAGATTTAAATCACTTGAAGAAATGAATAGACTATTCAATTCATTAGAAATTCTTTTATAAAGTTCTCCGGCTGCCTTTTCGGTAAATGTTATCGCAGCAACCTGGCTTAAATTTGTCTCTGTATTTAGTATAATTTCAAGATAGCGCTGTGCAAGTACAAAAGTCTTTCCAGAACCGGCATTAGCAGTTAGTGAGATTGATCTGTCAATTTTTAGGGCGTTGCTTTGATGGGGAGTAAGACTGATCATATCAGGCTGTTTGTAATGTATTTTTTATCGGGATTTTAATCTTAAAAATAGTCCCCTCATTAGTAGACGAAAGCAGAATTATTTCTCCATTTGTATTCTCAAGAAATCTTTTAATCAGCTTTAATCCAAGACCAAGTCCTTTTTCTTTTGTACTGAAGTTAGCCTCAAAAACTTTACTTTGATTTGCCAGAGCAATGCCTTTACCATTATCAATAACTTCAATTATTATATAACCATTTTCAACCCTTAAATTAATTTTAATTAGATCGGCTTGCGCTTGCAACGAATTCCGGATGAGATTAATGAACGAACGACGCATCTGTGAGTTATCGGATTCCACAATAACACTTTTAATCATCGGTTGAAATTCAATCTTTACTTCTTCATCACTGAAAATGTTAATTGTATCTTTTATCACAGGAATAAGATCGAATTCTTCCAACTTGAGACTCGGCATTTTTGCAAATGAAGAGAACTCGGATGCTATAAGACTCAGATTATCAATTTGATTAAGTATAGCTTGCGAAAGCTTTTTAAGTGTTTCCGAGAAATCAGTCTTTTTATCGTTAAATGCTGCAACCAATTGCTGAACTGAAAGCTTCATCGGAGTTAGTGGATTTTTTATTTCGTGAGCAACCTGTTTAGCCATTTCCTTCCACGCATTTTCTCTTTCAAGTTCAGCTATATCGTTCTGATTTTTCTGAAGCTCGTTTGTCATAGCATTAAATCCTTCGAACAATTCCTTCAGTTCACCTTTTTCTTTGTTTTGAAGTTGAACACTCAGGTCTCCCTGTGCAACAGCGTTTGTCGCTCTTGTTAGCTTTCTGATCGGCGAGGAAATCTGATTAGCAAAAAGAGTGCTTAAAATAGTTATAATAAGTACAGCAAATGAGTAAACTCCGAATAAGAAAACATCTGCATCTACAGGTGAATAAAATAACTCAATCTTATTAAAAGCATCATTTACGCCAATGATAAAATTTTTATTATCGATATTTATCTTTCTGAAATATGCATCATATTTATAATTGTTTATAGATTCTTCGGTCAGATACTCCCGGTAGCTAAGGTAATTTAAATTATAGTGAGCATCAGATTTCAACTTACTTGTCATTAACCCGTTATCGTAATATTCCCTTCGTGAACTATATATCATATCGGAGTTATCATAAATATTGAAAGCAATTCTGGATTCTCTCCCTGTATTTTCGAAGATAGAAAGAGGGCTTCTTTCCGGATATTTATCTTTTTGAGCTTTCATATGATTTTCTAAATATCCTGATCTTCTGCTTAGCTCATTAAAGATTGCTGAATTGGTCCTTTCCAGAACGACCTCCCTGTTGTAAACAGCGAGTGCCACAATTGGAATAATTGAGATTAGTAAGAATGCACCTAATAGTTTAGTTCTGAATGAATATTTTAATCGAAGAGATCTAAACATGATTAGAAGAATAACAAAGATTAGTATGAATATTGAGAGTGTTAAGGCTACTGATGATGGAATTGATGTTAAAGTTAAAAGAAATTCAGGAGAAGCAAATTTGGTTGGACTTAATTTTGTTGTAAGTAATGGAGAGAATACAGAAGTTTTTGAAGTTGAGACTGATATGAAAGAACTGGCTACTCAGACTTTTAGTTTAGATTATGATGGCTTAGTTCAAAGTGTTGAGGTTGCTCCGGTTTTGGCTAATGACGAGGGAAAAGAGAAAGTTTATGATAGTATTGATGTTGAGGAATTATCTTTGGAAGAGAGTCTGACAAGTTTGAGTGTTGTGTCGTGGTGGAAGATGGAAGGGAATGCTGAAGATGAAGTTAGTGGAAATGATGGGGAATTAGTTGGTGATACTGACTGTAGTGTTGAAGGTGTTTATGGTAAGGCATGTGAGTTTGATGGGGATGGAGATTATATTAATGTTGGGAGTAGAGATAATCTTCAAATTAATGGAGGAGTTACGCAAGTGGGATGGGTTAATATGCTAAATTCAGATTCTTCTAATCTTTTGACTAGAGAAGGTCAAGAGTATGATTTGAGATATTCTATGTTTATTAGAAATGGAACTATTACTTCTCAGTGGTATGATGGTTCTTCATTCTCTACTATTAATACGGATTCTGTTGTGACTCCTTATTCTTGGACTCAAGTAGCTGTTGTTAGAGAAAGTGATGGGGTGACAATTAAGTTTTATGTAAATGGAGAGTCGGTTTATGATGATGTAATGG
>JAPHUI010000259.1 GCA_026193755.1 Ignavibacteriaceae bacterium
AACGGGTGGGTTTTCCAGTTTAATCATTGGTAAATTCGCCCGTTTTCTTTTTTAGATTATTATTGTTCTTTAAAAAAATAGAGATTAACTCAGAAGATTATTTTAAAACATTTCGTGGAGAAGAGATGAAAAAAATTTCTACAAATCTTCTGGCCTCTTTAGTTTTTCTGCTCATTTCAACCGCAGTCTTTGCTCAAACGGGAGTTGGCAAATTAAGCGGGAAGGTAATTGATGCGGATACTAAAGAACCTTTGATTGGTGCTAATATAATATTATTGAATACCAATCTTGGGGCTGCCACCGATATCGAAGGAAACTATTTTATATTAAACATTACTCCCGGAACCTACCAGGTTAAATTCAGCTACGTAGGTTATGCCGCTAAAACCATTCAGGATGTTAGAGTAGTTGCAAACATTACTTACGAACTGAATGTTGAACTGTCGACGGATTTTACCTTGCCTGATATAGTTGTACTGGATAAAAAATTCTTCGAGGCAAAATCAACCAACACTGTAAAAGTAATTGACTCGGACCAGATTTCAAGGTTACCCGTACGTGGTGTACAGAACCTTGCTTCACTTCAGTCTGGTGTTGTTGTCCAGGAAGGAAGTGGAGGACAGGATGGAAACGCCACTATAAATGTTCGTGGTGGCAGAGGCAGCGAAGTACTTTATATTGTTGATGGTGTGCCTCAAAATAACCTATACAACCGGCAGACTGTTGCTCAGGTAAGTAACGTAGCAATTGACCAGATATCCTTCCAGGTTGGAGGTTACGAGGCTAAATATGGTCAGGCACAATCCGGTATCGTTAATGTTACAACGAAATCGGGTCAACCTTATTACAATTTGTTTATTGATGCCCAGTCATCAGATTTCTTAAAAACAGATGATTTCGGTTCTAATTTATATTCCGGATCGCTGAGTGGTCCTATCATCCCGGGAATACCTGAGCATACAATATTTCTCTCTGGTGAAAGAGGATGGTATAAGGACGCTGATCCACCTGCAGTTCCGATTGAGTTTTATACTACCCAGGACGGTACTTTATTAGATAATCCGGTAGTTTATAAAACCATACCTAACAACCCATCCGGCGTCTGGAGATTAAGTGGAAAAATTAATTCAAGATTTGGCGGTTGGAATGTACAGTTAAGTGGATTATGGAATGATCGTATTTCTAAAAATTCCAAAAGTACACCAGGTAGCTTAACTGCTCAAAGACAATATAAAAATGATTCTCAGTTTATTGAGGAAACTGAGGAAGAAAATTCTTCTTACAGTGCCAGGATATCACAAACTATAAGTAATAATACATTCTGGAATATAAATCTTGGCTATAGAATTTTTGATTATCAACGCTATAATCCTTTTCTAAAAGGTCCCGAAAATCAGATTCTATATGGTGATAGTTTGTGGTGGGCTGATCAGTCAGGAATGAACGTTACTTTACTGGGTGACGGTCAAAGAACAGAGAACGTAGATGCCAATGGTGTTTACAGACCTTATGGTTGGGCATTAAATCTTTTTCAACAGCGCGAAGATGCAAGATTAGGTGCAGATTTTGATTTGACTTCTCAACTTCAAAACCATCTTATCGAGTTCGGTGCCGGAGTTGAACAGCATACTATAAGAGGATATGGAAATTATTCTTACATTGTTGCGGGAACTGATCCGACACAACCTGATTATATCAGGTTTGCTCAAAACCAGCCTTTTGTATTCGGCTACGATGTTACTGGACAAACAAAAACAAGTGGTGATGATCCATCATCACTTGATTGGTTTGCAGATCCAAGCATTGGCTCAGATCCCTCAATGGCCGAATTTCTTAAACCGGCTAAACCAATTTTGGGATATATGTATTTGCAAGATAGGTTTGAGCTGCCGGATATAGTACTGAATATTGGTGTGAGAATGGATTACTTTGATCTTGGGTCTCGCGAGCTTATTAATCCTGAATTACCTTACGCCGGTGGTTTGGATCCTAACAGGTTCGATATAGAAGACTTCAAAGTAAAAGATGTTGAAGTTAAATTTTCACCAAGATTGGGAATCGGATTCCCGGTAAGCGAATCTACTGTTTTTCATGCCCAGTATGGTACCTTCTTTCAAATTCCTGAACTGAATAATATGTTTAATGGTCCGTTTGATTATAACAATTATATTACAATGGAACCACAGAGTGGCTTTAACGGTGCATTAGTAAGTGAAGAAACAACACAATATGAAGTTGGATTCAGGCAATTATTTGGAAATACTTCGTCATTGCAGCTTACAGCTTTCTATAAAAATACAAAGTCACTGGTGAATGTACAAAGTAGCCAGTATCAGCGTGTTGAAGGTGGTCAGATCCTTAACGCAATAGGACCACAAAATTCAGATTTCGGTACAATTAAAGGATTTGCGCTTTCATTTGATGTAACTAAACTAAGCTACATCAGTGCTTCCTTGCAATATACTTTCTCTGTTGCTGAAGGTACAGGTTCCTCAATAAATTCTAGTCAAACCTCTGTATTCAGAAACAATGATAACCTTCCACCAAAGGTTATTGCTCCTTTAAATTTCGATCAAAGACATACAGCAGTAGCTATTATTGATTTTTATGTTCCGGAAGGTGAACTAGGATTTTTCGAGCTTTTTAATGCAAACGCAATTTTTTCATTCGCCAGTGGGAGACCTTATACACCAGTCGATCAGTGGGATCTTCTTGGCGATAATGGACTCGTTGCTGATAATACTGGTTATATTAACTCAGCATTTGGTCCAAGCACCTTCAGGATTGATCTAAAGGTTGAAAAGGGATTTGCGATCGGTAATTTCTATTTAACACCTTATGTCTGGATTGAAAACTTACTGGATGCGGATAATGTAGTTACTGTATACAGATCTACGGGAAGCCCTTATACGTCTAACTGGCTTAACGATCCTGATGCGCAAGGTACAATACAACAGAAGGGCGAGGGATATGTCAAGGATTACGAATCACTTGAAAAAGATCCGCAGAATTTTGGTTTCCCTAGACTTATAAAACTCGGTCTTAAGTTAAATTTTGATAGAATTACTTTCTAACAGAAATTTGATTTTAATTATAAACAGGATGATTGAAATGAAAATTAAAATAACATACAAATATAAATTGCTCCTATTTATTCTGGGAGCGGCATTTATTGCCTTTGGTTTTTTGGGAGACGATAAGAACGGAATCAAGCCTCCCGAACCACTGTATAAATTTAATAATTTACAGGAATCTGGTAAACAGGGGGACGCTTATGCCTTAAATGTGAACAACATCTGGATGCCCCTTAACCGAAAAGGAATAATTGCCGATGTTAATGTCCCTCCTAAAGGCAGCCTGGGACAATTTGCAGGCGGTGGATTCCTCTTTTCGAGTGGATTTTTCTTAAGTGGATACCGTAATGGTGTTCTTTGGGCAAACGCCTGTGCATCTGCAAGCCTGGTAGAAGATTATGTGCAAGGTGTTGTAGGTGGTCAGGATGATCCAAATGCAGTAATTTATGTTGTAAACTCACAGGACGAACCTTTTGGACAAAGCTGGCAGGATTGGAAAGATGCAGTCACATTGGGAGCTGATTTCGTTGATGGCGATGGTGATGGCATTTACAATCCAGTAGATCAAAATGGAAATGGTATCCGCGATGATAACGAAGATATGCCTGATTTAATTGGAGATGAAATAGCCTGGTGCGTCTACCACGATGGCTTACCAGTTGCACAAAGAAGATGGAATACAACTTTGGAAGTAGGTATGGAAGTAAGACAATCAGTCTTTGCTTTCGCTTCTGCGGGTGCAATTGGTAATATTGTTTTTATAAGATACAGGATCAAGTACGTTGGTAAAAATGCAAATGATCCTGATTCGTTAACAAATGTTTATTTTGGTTGCTGGGCCGATGTGGACCTTGGCGACGCAACAGATGATGTAATTGGCGTTGATGTCCCAAGAAATGCCGGTTTTACCTATGGTAATGAGGATGATGCACAGTATGGTGCACAAGTTCCCTGTTTTATGATAGACTTTTTTTCAGGACCAAGAGTGCCGGGCTCCCCCACTGACACAGCAACTTCCGTTCGAGGTCAGTTTAAGGGAATTGAGTATTTCCCCGGATATAGAAATCTTCCCATTTCCTCATTTGTTATGTATATAAATGGTGACCCTGACTTAAGAGATCCAAATGACATTAATGAAGCTCGCAATTACTGCGAAGGTACAAATAGAGTAGGCGTAGAACCCGATCCTTGTACTTTTGCTTATGGTGAAGTAAAAGGTGGTGTTGATTGTAACACTGTTGATCCAAGATTCTGGTTCTCCGGCGATCCTGTTACTGATGTTGGCTGGATCTGTACTGAAAATCGTGATATGCGGCAAATGACAAATACAGGTCCATTTACACTTTATAAAGATCAGGAAAATGAAATAGTTCTTGCTTATGTAGTTGGCAGAGGTGCAGATTGGCAGGATGGCATTACAAAGGCTCGTGCTATAGATGATGGTGCTCAGAATATATTTGATCTTAATTTCCAGGCACCTGTTCCTCCACCAGCTCCTCAGCTAACATTGACTTCTAGCGATAATTTCATTGATATTAGTTGGGACACCCCACCACAGGTTGGTTATAAAAGTACAACACCTACCTGGGACCTGGGTTTTGAAGGATACCAGGTTTGGGCTTTTAAAACTAATATTGCAGAAGATATTGTAACCGGGCAGCAGAACTCTGTATTGCTTGCGACTTATGATCTTGATGATTTTATTAATAATGTTTATAAAGAAAATGCAGAAACAGGAGGAATTGAACTTTTATACCCGGTTTCTATTCCGGAAAATCAAATGGATTCTGCGCTCTACGTTGATCCTAACACGGGAAGGATAAGGGTGAGAGTTACGAAAGATCCGTTCTCACCAAATGATCCGGTTGTTAAAGGAAGACCTTATTACTTCGCCGTTACAAGCTATGCTCTTAATTATAAGTCACTAGTTAATAAAAGTAATCCGGCAGATACAACGTTTATGCCCGGAGATTATTACCTGAGCTCATTTGCATTTGCACAGGAAGCCGAAAATATAAGGTCTATAGTTTCAACAATAGTTGGCGTAGATGCACTTAATCCACCCGTAGTTGTTCAACCTGCAAATAAAATAAGCGGAGCTTCTCTTGGAAATGTAGGTTATGATGCGATCAATAATACAGAATTGACTGGTGAGACTTACGAAGTAACTTTCTTCAAAGACTCCTCA
>JAPHUI010000221.1 GCA_026193755.1 Ignavibacteriaceae bacterium
GATGATAATCTAATCTATCATGGGCATGCAGGTCATTTCTTACTGAAGGGAATAAAGCATGTCCTAAAAGTTCGTATCATAGCAGAGTTACCGGATAGAATTAAAGCTGCAATGGAAAGAAATAATCTCTCTGAAAATGAAGCTGAGAAATATATTGAAAGAGTAGATAGGGAACGTGCAAAATGGACAAAATTTCTCTACGCCGAAGACTGGACATCACCCAAACTTTACGACATTGTCATCAATTCAACAAATTTATCTATTGAAAATTCAATTGATGCCATAGTGCAATTAGTAAAGTCAACGATGTTTCAAACCACTCCTGAATCTCAAAAAGCGATGAATGATTTATTAATATCAAGCAGAGTCAGAGCTGCACTTGCCCGACTTCCTCTGGTCAATCTAGGATATCTGGATATTAGAGCAGATAATGGTAAGGTAACAATCAACGGCAGATCAAAATCGCAGGAAATATCTGAATCAGTTTTAAGTACTTCACGAGAAGTAAATGGAGTAAAAGAAATAAAAATGAATGTGGAGATTGACTACAGAAGCTATAAGATAGAATAATAAAAATAGTTCAAGCAGAATATCAGAAATGCTTGTCATATTATATCGATGTGAAATTTTTACCATTTAATAAGTAGAAGTAACGAAGTACATTTATTAAAATTTTTTTTACGAATTGTAATTCCCAGAAAGAAAAAACATGCCTGTATTATTTATTTCACGCGGTACCATGTCAGGAGTTCAGGAATTAGTAAAACAATTTCAGGAACGTACAGGCATTCGATGTATCTCACGCGAAGACCTGCTACAAGTTGTTGCAAAGCATGGAGATTTAGCTCTTAAAGTAGTTACTCAATTATCTGAGGCCACTTCAGCTTACGATCATTTCAGTCAATTACGGCGTCCCTATATTATCCTGATGAGACAAGCATTATTACAGGAATTGCTGCGGGATAACATACTCTATCAGGGATTCTCCGGTCAACTGCTTGTTCCGCGGATAAAGCACTTTGTAAGAATTCGTATTAATGCATCTATCGATTTGCGTATTCCTCCAACTATGGAAAAATTCGGACTCGACAAGGAAAATGCCCTCAAATACATTCGGGAAATGGATGAGCAGCGTGTGCGATGGGCTAGATATACTTACGGTAGGGACATTCGTGATCCTCTACTATACGATTTCCAATTTAACCTGGGACATATTTCACAGAAAGTTTTATGTGGTATTATGCAAAATCTCATGTCAGAACCTGAATTACAGGCTTCTAAAGAATCTCAAACTAAAGTCAGTAAACTTTTAGAAAGTACAAATATAGAAGCTGCTTTAGTATGTGATAAGCGTACTCGTAAATTCGAAATTAAAGCACATTATGAAATTGATAAAATAAACTTAGTCGGTCCTTATCTTGAAGAGAATGAACTTACAATAGTGAAAGAAATAGTCCGCGAAACTGTACAAGTTGAAGAAATAGAGTATACTCCCGGATATACTTCAACGATCGATATTGACGGTTGGCAACAATTTATGCTTCCAGGAACCATAATTTAAACTGCACTCGTAGAGATTATTATTTAATAAAAATAAATAGGAGATTAAGTATGATTGAGAACATATTTCAAGATAGAGTCGGCAATCTGCTCGATGATGTTCGGACTTTATTTAATCGATCAATAAACTTACAGGAAGAAGAGCTTGATCTGGAAAAGATAAATAAAGAGAATACTTCAAAACTTCTGGCTTGTACGAACACTGAGACTTCATTGGCTTCTGATCGAACAGGGTTGTCGCGGGAACGAACCTCCCTTGTCCGGGAGCAAACTCGTTTATCAACACGTTCAACCGAACTTGGACAAATTCGAACGGACTTATCTCGTGAGCGAAGCTTACTCGCCGGTCAAAGAACAGATCTTGCGGTATTGCGAACTGATCTTTCAAAGGGCAGAACCAATCTCGCCTACGACCGAACTAATATGGCAACAAAACGTACCCAACTAGCAAATGAGCGCACAGACATGGCAATTGTAAGAACCCTTCTTTCCACTTCACGTACTGCACTTGCGAAAGGACGAACATACCTGGCTGTCGCCCGAACCGGATTAGCTTTTCTTGCTGTGGGTATCGCACTTTTTCGGTTATTCGGAATATCCTGGTGGACATTATTTGATTTGAGTCTTGCAATTTTCAGTCTCTGGATGACTTTCGTTGGTCTTAAGGGATACTTATTAACAACGAGACAAGTTAATGAACTTGAAACTAAAATTTCAGCTCATCAAGTTAATTATTGATTATTTAGTTTAACTATTAAAGTGATTAGACTAATTAAAAAATTTATAGGCTTTAAAAGTTTTTTAATGAAATTAAGACAGTTGCTAAGATGTTAGGGATATTAAATAAATTATTTACTAAAAAGAAGAATGTTGACTTAGTTGAATTAAAGACTATATTCGATAAGTTCAAACAAATATTGTCTGCAAATAATTTAATACTCGAGTTAGTATCTCAGCTGGAAGATAAGCTCAGTGGTGAATATATATTTGATATTAATTACCTGAATCAAACTATTGAACAAATTTCAGAAGAAATTTACGGGGTAATAGTTAATCTTAACTATATATCCGGTAACAAATATATGGAATTAATAACCCGCCATGTTGAAATTCAAACCCAGTTGAAAGAAATACTTGAATCATATTCAAAAAATATTATCAACGACTACGTAATTAATTATGAAGATATAAATCCTTCTTTAACAGAAAGTGTCGGTAGTAAAAATGCATATCTCGGTGAGATAAAAAATTATCTCAAAATGGTCACACCTGA
>JAPHUI010000238.1 GCA_026193755.1 Ignavibacteriaceae bacterium
AAAAAATTCATTTGATGAAATAAATTCGTTTGTCGAAGAGATCCGAAATGAAGAATTCACTCAGGCTCTTTTAATGGGCATGGGTGGTTCAAGCTTGGCACCAGAAGTTTTCCGTTTAACATTCGGGGTAAAGAAAGGTTTTCTGGATTTACACGTTATAAATAGTACTCACCCTGAAGTTGTGCTTGAGTACGAAAAGCAACTTGATCCATCAAAGACCTTGTACATCGTCTCCACAAAATCCGGTGGGACTGTTGAGACTATGTCTTTTATGAAATACTTCTATACGAGTGCGGTAAAAATATTTGGTAAAGAAAAAGCGCCCCGGCATTTCGTTGCAATTACTGATCCGGGTAGTGGTTTAGAAGAAACGGCAAAGAAACTGAACTTCAGGAAAATTTTTATAAACGATCCGAATATCGGGGGAAGATTTTCTGCTCTTTCACTTTTTGGAATTGTACCTGCAGCTTTAATCGGAATTGATATAAATAGATTGTTCAATGAAACTGCTGAAATGGTAAATGAATGTAAGATTAAAGAGCTTTCGAATAATAGTGCTGCAAAACTTGGTGCAGTAATCGGTACGCTGGCAAAAGAAGGAGTGGACAAGCTTACTTTGCTGATTTCACCGCAGCTTAAATATCTCGGCGGCTGGCTTGAGCAGTTAATTGCAGAAAGCACCGGTAAAGATGGCAAGGGAATTTTGCCAGTTGATTTGGAACCAACTGTTTCTGTTAATGATTATGGTAAAGACAGAATTTTTGTGCATTTAAAATTTACCGGAGATAATTTTTTTGAAAATAAAGTAAATGAAATTAAAATTGCTGGTTTTCCTGTAATTGAAATAGAAATAAAAAATATCTATGAACTCGGCGCTGAATTTTTCAGATGGGAATTTGCAACAGCTGTTGCTGGATATGTGCTTGATGTTCAACCTTTTGATCAACCGAATGTTGAGTCAGCTAAAATTGCTGCAAAGAGAATGATGAAAGAATTTAGTGAAAAAGGAAAACTCCCGGAACCTAAACCAGCATTAGAAACTGAAGGAATAAAATTATTTGGTGAACTCACAGCAGATAATTTGAAAGACGCTCTCACTTCATTCTTAGCTAAATGTGAAAAAGGGAAAAGCTATGTTGCACTACAAGCCTATCTTAAACCTGATGAAAAAACCTGGCACCAACTTCAACTGTTAAGATTAAAAATTTTACAAAAATATAAAGTAGCAACAACACTGGGTTACGGTCCAAGGTTTTTGCACTCAACCGGGCAGCTTCACAAGGGAGATGGTGGAAATGGAATTTTTATCCAGCTCGTTTCTGATTATTCAGTTGATGTCGAAATTCCTGAGAATGCCGGCGAAGACAAATCTTCAATTTCATTCGGAACTCTAATCAAAGCACAATCGCTTGGCGACAGACAGGCACTTTTGGATAATGCTAGAAAAGTAATCAGGATAGATTTGGGGAATCAAATCGAAAAAAATCTGACCAAATTGATCTAATTACTCTTCCTTTTAATTCATTTCTTTTGCTTTCTGATTTTTACTTGACATTTTGAGTTAATTTATCGTATATTTACGATGAACGATAAGGAAAATTATATGGCCATAGCAAAAACAGAAGAATTCACAAAAACAGATACGTGGCTTGCAGATATCGCAAAAGCACTTTCTCATCCGGCAAGAATAAGGATATTAAAAATTCTTACAGAGATGAATGTTTGTATGTGCGGCGATATTGTTGAGCTTTTACCACTTTCCCAATCTACTGTTTCACAACATCTGAAAGAATTAAAAAGAGTTGGATTAATTAAGGGAGAAATTGAGGGACCAAAAGTCTGTTATTGTGTAAATGACGAAACACTGCAAAAAGCTAAAAAAGAACTGGATAAACTTTTTTCACTCGTATGTAGTTGTTAAACAAAGAGAATCAGTCATCCTTCGACAGGCTCAGGATGACATCCAAAGATTATTATTTGTCACTCTGAGCGTGTCGAAGAGTGACAATAAAAAGGAGAATTAAAATGACATCATCAGAAGAAATTAAGCAGGTAGTAAAAGAAAAATACGGGGAAATCGCAGCAAAGAACCAACAGGGCTGTGGTTGCGGGTGCAATTCCAGTAAAATCGTTGGATATACTATTATGGAAGATGAATATGATCATCTGGATGGTTACGTAGCTGATGCTGATCTTGGACTTGGATGTGGAGTTCCAACCGAGTACGCAGGTTTGAAAAAAGGGGACACCGTAGTGGATCTTGGCAGCGGTGCTGGTAATGACGTTTTTGTAGCTCGTTCAATTGTTGGTGATGATGGAAAAGTGATTGGAATTGATTTTACAGAAGAAATGATTAATAAAGCGATTTTGAACAAATCAAAAGTTGGGTTTACAAATGTAGATTTTAAACTTGGTGAAATTGAAAATATTCCATTAGAAAATAACCTTGCTGATGTTGTGATCAGTAACTGTGTGCTAAATCTTGTTCCTGATAAGCAGAAAGCTTTTTCTGAAATCTTTCGGATATTAAAACCTGGTGCACATTTTTGTGTTTCTGATATAGTACTGAAAGGTGAACTGCCCGCAGGATTGAGAAAATCTGCCGAGATGTACGCTGGTTGTGTCGCAGGCGCACTTCAGCAGGAAGAATACTTAGGTGTAATTAAAGAAACTGGTTTTACAGATATCGAAATCAAGAGAACTAAATTAATTGAATTACCAGATGATGTTCTTAAAGAGTATTTAAATGAAACTGAAATTGAGAAGTTCAAGCAAAACAAAATTGGGATTTATAGTATTACAGTAGTGGGTTATAAAAATTGAAAATCCTGATTTTATGCACAGGTAACTCCTGCCGAAGTCAGATGGCAAAAGGATTTTTAAAATCACTTGATAAAAATTTGGTAGTCTATTCTGCGGGGACAAAACCTGCTGAAAAAGTAAATCCTTTTGGCATCAAAGCAATGAATGAAATTGGAATTGATATTAGTGGGGGAGTTCCTGAGAATGTAGATAAATATATAAATCAGTCTTTTGATTATGTAATTACTGTTTGCGATAACGCAAAAGAAAGTTGCCCTATTTTTACTGGCAAAGTCAAGACTCAAATCCATATCGGATTCGATGATCCTGCTGACGCTGTTGGAACAGAGGAAAAAATATTACCAATCTATAGACAAGTGAGAGATGAAATCAGAGAAGAATTTCATAAATTCTATAATGAGAGGCTTAAGTAGAATATTGTGAAAACAAGATTAAACTTTTTGGATCGTTATCTAACTCTCTGGATTTTCCTTGCAATGTTCGTGGGAGTTTTTTCCGGTTACGTGTTCCCTGACATTGTTGATTTTTGGAATTTATTTCAGGTCGGTACAACCAATGTTCCCATCGCGATTGGATTGATACTAATGATGTATCCCCCACTTGCAAAAGTTAAATATGAAGAACTTGGTAAAGTTTTTCGAGATTGGAAAATCTTATTGTTATCGCTCGTTCAAAATTGGGTAATCGGTCCTGTATTGATGTTCTTTCTGGCCATCCTTCTCTTAAGTGATCTGCCGAGCTATATGTATGGTTTGATATTGATTGGTCTTGCAAGATGTATTGCAATGGTAATTGTTTGGAATGAATTAGCAAAAGGTGATTCAGAATATGCTGCGGGATTAGTGGCTTTCAATTCAATATTTCAGGTTCTGTTCTTCTCGGTATATGCCTATATTTTTATCACGATTTTACCGACCTGGTTTGGGATTAAAGGTACTGCAGTTGATGTTACAATTGGACAGATAGCCGAAAGTGTATTTATTTATCTTGGTATTCCATTTATAGCCGGAATTATTACTCGATTTACGATGATAAAAATCAAAGGAAAGAGCTGGTACAACACAAAATTCATTCCCCGAATTAGCCCGATTACTTTGATTGCCTTACTATTTACTATACTTGTAATGTTTTCTCTGAAGGGTGAATTTATTGTGCAGCTTCCTCTGGATGTTATTCGAGTGGCAATACCACTTCTTATTTATTTTGTAGTGATGTTCCTACTTACATTTTATTTAAGTAAAAAAGCTGGTGCCGATTATCCAAAATCTGCAACGCTATCTTTT
>JAPHUI010000100.1 GCA_026193755.1 Ignavibacteriaceae bacterium
ATTACCAGAAAGCTGTTGCCGATATTGTTTATGGAACTACTTTCGACAATGGTACTCTTTGCTCATCTGAACAATCAATGATTGTAGATCTTCCCTTAAAAGAAAAAGTAACCGCAGAAGCAGTGTTGCAAGGATGTTACTTCGTAAATGCAGAAGAAAAGGAAAAACTTAGTCGAGCAATACAAACAAATTTGAGAATAAATCCGGAGATTGTTGGAAAGTCGGCGACATTTATAGCTAATTTTGCTGGGTTTGAAGTTCCCGAAAACACAAAAGTATTAATTGCAGAATGTAACGAAGTAGGAAAGAATGAACCACTTTCAATCGAAAAACTTTCTCCTGTACTTTCATTATATATTGTGGATGGCTGGCTGGAAGGTTGTCATCGCTGCATTGATCTCCTGCAGTTCGGAGGAATGGGACATACAATGGCAATTCACTCAAACGATGAACCGATAATTATGAAATTCGCATTGGAAAAGCCTGCATTCAGAATTCTTGTTAATACTCCCGCATCTGTTGGAGCGGTTGGTTACACAACTGCACTTGATCCTTCAATGACTTTAGGACCTGGAACGTGGGGCGGTTCAATTGTATCAGATAACGTGACTGCAAAACATCTTTTGAACATAAAAAGTCTTGCTTTCGAAACTAACCCGGTAAATAAAGGTAAAAGTATTGATAAATTCGAAACGCAAAAATATAAGGGTGGAAAAGACTGGTTTTTAAAAGAGATCGAAGAAAGATTACGTGACCGTGCAGGCAATCTTCCTTTAAAGGATAAATATACTTATTCCAAAAAAGAAACAAAGACAGAAGAAAAAACTGAACCTTTAAAACCAATTTCCTACGGCAGCGGAATAACAGAAGAAGAAATAAAAAAAATAGTTACGGAATTTTCTTCAAAGGAATTCTAAAACTCTAATGGGCAAATTGAGGAAACAAGTGTGAAAATTTCAGCACTACGGCTTCCGCAATCAAATATGCTGCACCTTTATGAGTCAGCAGATCTGTATTCACAACCATATGGTAGAGTAAAGGGTCATCCGCATCAACATCAAAGTACGACTTGAGATATTTTTTCCGATTCTCATCTTCTTTCTTTATATAATTTAATGCTTCCTTCTCTGTGAACTTCATCAGACTCTGCATATACTCGATTCTTTTTTCCATCGATGCAACCAACCTTACGTGGAAAGCATTATTCAATTTTGAAGTAATAATATTCGCACCTCTTCCTACTATGACTACACTTCCCATCCTCGCTAGCTGAAGAATCGTATCCGTGGTCTTATGAATGATTGTCCACTCAGCAGGTTTTAATCCAAGCAATTCGTTAACAACAGAACTAAGATGTTTATATTTTCCCTCTTCTATAAACTCAGAAATCTGTTTAGGAAGATTATGGTCTTCAAGAACTTTTTCAATAAGGTTGCGGTCAAAGTAAGCCCACTTAACACCTTCAGGTTCAGAGTATTCATCCATGATATTAACAAGTTTCTCACAGACGGGCTTAGCCCCTGAGCCTGCCTGCCGTGAAATTGTTATACACGGATATATTTCTCTTTTGAAAAAGTTTTTATCGGTTTTCTGAGTGTGGGAGTCAATGTACCGCTTGCACTTTTCATAAGCACCGACTGCCATGATGTATATTCTCCTTCCTTTTAGGATTAACTTATTTTAAGGCAAGATGCTGTTATAATTATTCGCTGTAGTATTTTAAAATAGTAAAAGTCTGTCCAAGTAAATAATACTTTCAACCAATAATATAATTTTAAATTGATGAAATTCAACTGTGCGTGGGAAAATGAATTAGTCTATTTCCACAGATTCTTTTTGAGAAAGATCGAACCAATTCTTGACTCTTTCTTGTTCTTTACCATCGGCTGAAATGTGGAAGAATTCATTTTTATGAATGTCATAAGTGTAATCTGTTTGCCAGGCACCAATATTTTCAACAATTTCTTTAATTGAATTTGTTACCAGATAAAGCTCTTTGTTTGTCATAGTTGGATGGATTGACATCCGCACCCATCCCGGCTTATCTGAAAAATCACCTTGATCAATTTTATCCGTAATTTTTTTTGACCTGAGAGGATCAACGTGGAGAAGATAATGCCCGTATGTACCTGCACATGAACAACCACCTCTTGTCTGTACACCATACCGATCGTTTAGCAGTTTTACAATAAGGTTGTAATGAATATCATCCACATAAAAAGAAATTGCCCCGAGACGTTCTTTAATATGTCCAGCAAGAATATGCAAACCAGGAATTTTGCCCAGCTCTTTAAATGCAATGTTAGCTAACTCTACTTCCCTCTCACGCATTTTTTCAACACCCATATCTTCTTTTAACTTAATACAAAGTGCAGCTTTAATCGCCTGAAGGAAAGCAGGAGTACCTCCATCTTCGCGAGCTTCAATACTTGAAACAAATTTGTGCTGTCCCCATGGATTTGTCCAGTCTACAGTTCCGCCGCCGGGCTGATCAGGCACTTTGTTTTTATAAAGTTGCGAATCGAAAATCAAAACTCCCGAAGAGCCAGGTCCACCAAGAAATTTATGTGGCGAGAAGTAAATTGCATCAAGCTTTTCTTCAGGATCGGAAGGATGCATATCAATTTTTACGTAAGGTGCAGAGCATGCAAAATCAACAAAACAATATCCACCGTGTTTGTGTATAATTTTTGCAAGTGTAGAGTAAGGTGGTTCAATCCCGGTAACGTTTGAGCAGGCTGAAAATGCACCGATTTTTAATTCTCTGTTTTTATACCTTTTTAGTTTTTCTTCAAGATCATCAAAATCAACCAATCCTTCATCGGTAGGTGCAATAACAATAACATCCGCTATTGTTTCCAGCCAGGTTGTATGATTTGAATGATGTTCCATATGAGTTACAAATACAACGGGTCTCAGTTCTTCAGGAAGGTGGAGATAATCTTTCAACTGCTCGGGAATTTTTAATCCAAGCAACCTTTGAAACTTGCAAACAAGACCTGTCATTCCCGAACCTGCAGTTATTATCACATCATCTTTTCCCGCATTGCAATGTTTCTTGATTATCTCGTGAGCTTCGTGGTAAGCGTGAGTCATTGAAGTACCGGTCTCACTTGCTTCTGAATGAGTGTTGCCGACAAGTGGTCCGAATACATCTCTTATTTTATCTTCGATAGGTTTATACAAACGTCCGCTCGCAATCCAGTCAGCGTAGACAATTCTCTTTTCACCATAAGGTGAAGTGAAAGTTTTGCGATAGCCTACAATATTCTCTCTGAAAGGAGCGAAATATTCTTCTAAGTTTTTCATTGCTCAAAAATTAAATAAAATAATCATTGCAGATAGGAATATAATAAAATGAAAAAAGTAAAGCATTAGAATTTATTCTCTGTTATGTTATAAAAAGAGTCTAAATTTTTCGTAGAAAGTGTTTTTAGGTATTTTCGCATATAAATCAATTAAATTTTAAGATGAAATACTTAATCGGAATAGATGGTGGTGGAACAAAAACAGATTGCGCAATTGCGGACCTGTCAGGGAAAATTATTCATCAGTCAGCAGGTAGGCCTTCCAACTTTTTAATAATTGGCGTTGAAGAAGCTATCGAGAATATTTTTGCGTTGATTGAAGAAAATCTTTTTGCACTTGAAGGAGATTTTGCCGATGTAAAGCAGGTTGTGATTGGTGTAGCAGGTGCAGGTCGTGAAGAAGATGCAACTCTTCTGGAAGAAGGTTTTAAAGATTATGCAGAACTAGAAGGAATCCACTTTAAAGGCGTAAAAGTTTTAAGTGATGCACACATTGCTCTTGAAGGTTCTTTCCCAAATTCAGCAGGATGCATTTTAATCGCAGGTACTGGTTCTATTCTTTTTGGCAAAGATGAAAAAGGAGTTATACATCGTGTCGGCGGATTCGGCAGAATGATCGGCGATGAAGGCAGCGGTTACTCGATCGGAAGAAAAGCGTTGAATGCAGTTTCAAAAGCATCAGACGGAAGAGGAGAAGAAACTCTTATTTCAGAATTGCTGAATGCCAAAATGAGTTCTGGTTCAACAAATGGCATCATCAATAAAGTTTATAAAGAAAAGCTCGATGTCGCTTCAGTCGCTAAAATTGTGATTCAAGCTGCAGAAGAAGGCGATCCAATTGCTGAAGATATCCTCGATGAAGAAGCTGATGAATTAGTTCTTCACATAAAATCTCTCCTAAATAAAATACAGACTAATAAACTTAACGTTTCTTTTTCCGGCAGCCTGATTGACAATAATAATTTCTATTCAGATTTGCTCAAACGAAAAATTAAATCTTCTTTACCACACGTAACAGTTGTTAAACCTTTCTCCTCGCCTGTAACTGGTGCAATTCTTTTAGCAAAAAGAATAACGGATGAAAAATAACTCCGCAGAGAATAGAAATCCGTGGCTCTGGGTTCCCTCTCTATATATTGCTGAAGGACTCCCTTATGTATTAGTCATGTTTGTTTCTACCGTTATGTATCAGAACCTGGGCATTTCCAATGCTAAAATTGCTTTTTACACAAGTTTACTTTATTTGCCCTGGGTTATAAAACCTTTTTGGAGCCCGCTTGTTGATAACTTAAAAACAAAAAGGTTCTGGGTACTGTGTATGCAATTTTTAATAGCCGTTGGTTTAGCGGGGGTTGCTGTATTCGTACAAACTTCATCATTTTTTTTATTTACTCTTATCTTTTTTTA
>JAPHUI010000280.1 GCA_026193755.1 Ignavibacteriaceae bacterium
ATTCAGTAAAGATGATTCGGCTCTGGATATTTTATCAGACGTTTTAACTGGTTCTAAAAACGCACGACTGACAAGAAAGCTGGTATATGAACTTGAAATCGCACAGGACATAAACGCTATGCAATTCTCCGGGAAATATGGTGGACATTTTATGATAGTTGCAACGGCAAAACCCGGTAATTCTCTTGATGAGATTAAGAAAATTATTTTTGATGAAATTTCACTGCTCGCAGAAAAAAATATTTCTGCACAGGAACTTGAAAGATCAAAGAACGCGATTACATCTAATTTTATTTACTCGCTTCAGAATATCGATACTATAGCCGATCTGATGAATCTTTACAATTTCTATCTGGGAGAACCTAATTCATACAACTACGATCTTAACAGATATACAAGCCTGGATGAGGAAAATATAAAGCAGACAGCTAAAAAATATCTTCAGAATAATTTTATCGAGCTCAGATTTGTACCGCGGAGCCGCAATGCAAGTTGACAGAACTAAAAAACCTCTGACTGATGGCGAAATTAAATTTAACATTCCTTCCGTTAAAATTTCTCATTTGAAAAACGGTTTAAAGATATTCTTTAGTGAAAAGAATGATTTGCCGATTATTCGAATGAATATACTAGTAAATAGTGGCAGCCGGTTTGACCCGGTAAAATATAAAGGTTTGAGCAACCTGCTTACAATGTGTATTGATGAAGGCGCAGGAAATTTCAATGCATTACAGCTTGCTGATGAATTTGAAATGCTGGGAGCGCAGTTTTCAGTTGCCTCGGACTCAGACATTAGTTTTGTCTCGTTGCAGGTCTTAAGTGAGAATTTTCTCCCGGCTTTAAAACTCTTTAAAAGCGTAATAACTGAACCTCATCTGAACGTGAACGATTATCAAAGAGAAAAAAGAAAAGTAATAGTCAGATTGAACCAGGTCAAAATTGAGCCGGACTATATTGCTGATATTTCTTTTGAACATTTTTTATTTGGGACAGATTGTCCCTATTCTTATCCTGTCTTAGGAGTTGAGAAAGATTTTGAAAATATTCTTCCTCAAAATATTAGAGACTATTATCAGAAAAAATTCACACCAAAAAACTCGTCTTTAGTTGTTGTGGGAAATGTTAATTTTGAATCACTCAATAAAATTCTGCAGGACGAATTTGCCAGCTGGGAAAACGTTGCCACTTCAACTCAACCTGAACTCAACATCAAGAAATTACAAAGGAAATTAATTATTGTTAATAAACCCGATTCTGTACAAACTGAAATAAGAACTGGTCATTTAGCTACGAAAAGAAGTGAATCTGATTTTTTTCAAAAGCAAATTATTAACCTCGTTCTTGGTGGACAATTCTCAAGCCGGTTAAATCTTAACTTAAGAGAAAAGCATGGATACACTTATGGTATACATTCAAGGTTTAGCTACCTAAAGGAAGCAGGTTATTTTGCGGTATCAACTTCTGTAGGTATTGACAACACTGCAAATGCTTTAAGAGAGATTTATTCTGAAATTAAAGCAATCAAAAACGGTTTAACAGAAAATGAAATCAGTTTTGCCAAATCTTCATTAACAAGAATATTTCCTTCTAATTTTGAAACCTACAGACAGATTTCCGGAAATATAAGTAACAGTATAATTCACAATCTTCCAGATGATTACTTTGATACATACGTACAGAAAGTAAATTCGGTTAATCTTGAAGATGTAAATAAAATTGCAGCTGATTCTATTAATCCTGAAGAACTAATAACCGTTTTAGTTGGAGATTCAAAAAAATTACTGGAACAAATTAATGAACAAGAATTCGGTGAGACAATCGTACTTGAATTTGATGACGTTTTTAGTAACTGAGAAAATTACACTTGCTCTAAAGTAATTGGCTGCTATTTAAAACTTTGTAACCCCTTTTTTTATACTTTTTGATTTCAGGAATCAGAACCCGGTAAGAAGTTTCATCAAGAAGAATTACTTTCCCTTTATCTCGATTGAGGTTTTCTATTACTTTCCCAAAAGATTCAACTATATTTTCAATATTATCAAGATTTACAAAATCCGAAAGCGTAAATAATTTAATATTTCGTTTGTTTAATTCACGGGTTATAATTAATCGGTTAGGCGAATTATAAAATTCAGATTTGTCATCAATAATAAAACAGGTCGCATTAGAAAAATCTTTCACCAAAGTTTTTACAACAGCAATTACTCTCTTTTCAGAAAACGCCGGACCGAGTTTGTATTTTTGCTCACTTATATCATCATCAATTAGAATTGAGAATTGTTTGTCGTTCTCTTTTATCAATTCAAGGACCTCATTGTATTTACTATCTGGTCTGATCAGAACACTTAATTTGGCTGAAGATTCAATTAATCCTTCAGTTAAATCATTTCCAGGTTCAATATCTTTCAAGATAAAGGCAATAGTTCCTTTATTCCTATAAACATTTTTTACATAGTTAAATTCAGCCTGTAGTATTGCCGACCTTCCCTTGAGTAAGGCAAGCGTTGATTTGCCATTTTTAACTTTCTCAACAGAAGAAAATATTAAACTGTCTTTTGCGAATGAATGATAAATGTCCTGCAATACTTCAGGAATCGATAAATCTTCAGGTAATTTAATCTTGACAAGCGGTATTTTACGACCACTAAATTCATCCTTTGAAGAACTTTCTTTAATTAACTCATCATCAATTCCAAAATCATCGAGTATATTTAAAAACCGCTGCCTGATTTCTTTAACATCTAAAAGCTGTTCCCCTGAATTCGTAGCTGTATAATTACTCTTAATTAAAACATTAATGACAAGCAGGATTATGGCCAACACAAATAGTGACAGAAGTAAATTACTTCTGAATTTCAAAGACAACATTTTGATATGTTTGATTTTAAGAACTTATCGATTCTTGAATTGTGGTTTTCGTTTTTCAAGAAATGCAACTGTGCCTTCTTTAAAGTCTTCTGTACCGCAGACAAGTGCGAAGAGACTGGCTTCATAATTTAAACCTTCAACCAAAGACATATTATCTGTTGCTTTTACAGCCTTCAATGCCAATCTGATAGCTTGCTGACCTTTGGAAATTATTTTATTTGCTAAATCGAATGTACTATTTAGCAATTCAGATTGAGGATATACCTTATTTACCAGACCTATTCGATAAGCTTCTTCAGCAGAAACCATATCGCCGGTTAAAATCATTTCTAATGCTCTTGCAGAATTTACAACACGTGCAAGTCTTTGCGTACCGCCGTATCCAGGAATTATTCCGAGGTTCACTTCCGGCTGTCCAAACTTTGCATTATCACTTGCAATTCTTATATGACAGGCTAACGCCAACTCGCATCCACCGCCCAGAGCAAAGCCATTAACAGCCGCAATTACAGGTTTATCAAGCGTTTCAATCATTCTGTAAACTCTGTTTCCTTTTTCAGAAAACTCTTTAGCCGAGAGAACGTCAAGCTTATTCAATTCAGCAATATCTGCACCGGCAACAAAAGCTTTTTCACCACTTCCGGTTATCACAACAACAAAAACTTCCGGATTATTTTTTATTGAAGAGAAAACATCTTCAAGTTCATTAATCGTTTCTCCGTTTAATGCATTCAGTTTATCCGGTCGGTTAACTGTTATTAAGCCAACATGATTTTTAATTTCGAAAAGAATGTTTTTGTAACTCATTTTAATTCCTCACAGATTTATAAATAATGGAAGTCTTACACTTAAGTTAAAGGAGATATACTGATTCGAATCATAGTATGTATAATATGCCATAATTTCTAACAGGAACATTGACAAACCAGCTCCAATTGTTCCACCAACTTTCCAAAGCTCATTTTTAAAATTGGTTCGTCCGGCATTTAATTTGAATTCATTTAACACCTGAAAATATGTATACGAAACAGAACCCTCAATGACTGGGATAAACAATACTACATTTTCAGCAAGGGGACTAAAGTAGTAACGGATGCCAATTGATGCAGGAACAATCATGGTTGAATAGTTTGAGTAATCTGTTTGCTGGTAGAAATCCTGAGAACCGGGGAACTGTTCGTAACCCAAACGTGCAAAAATAAAGAATGGAAGAAAATCGGTGTCAGTATACGAGCCTTCAATATTTAATCCATAACCAAGATCAGTAGAATTCGCAAAGTGACCTATTGGAAGACGGGGTCCGACACCAGCTGAAATAAATATTCCCACAGCTTTGCTTGCAGGATTTTCACCACAAAATGCTATTTCCGGAATAATTAGTATTGCAAGCACAAAATATTTTAATAATTTCTTAATCACGCATCACAAACTTATTAAAATCATATCAATATATTTATTAGACAGATTTATTTTTTACTTGATGAATTAAAAAGTTCTGTCCCCACACCAAATTTTTTAACAAGATCACCGCCGTGAATACCTGTTTCATACACGAGAAATATTATCACAATAGCAAAAAGGATAAAAAGATATTTTATAAGACCATTGAATTTTTTCTTTACAGTAAAAAAAATCCTTAAAGCACATATGATGAGTGAACCCCAAAGCAAATAAGTAGCAAAAGTTTGATGTTCATTTAGCAGAGCACTACTTTTATAATTCCATAAATTAAAATTACCAGAAGCCTGGTTACCCGTTAAGACAGCAAAAAACGCAGCAATAACACCAAGACATAAAATTAACAAAGCAGATTTCGTTATAAAATCTTCTTTAAAAACAATCCCAACAATCTCCAGCAAGGAATATGTTGCCAGCAAAGCTATTGGGAAATGAACAACTTTAGTATGGATTTCGGCAAGAAAATTTGTTTCCAAATATTCACTCCATATAAATATTTAACCACATAGTACTGAGCCACCGTTCACATTTAAAATTTCACCTGTGATATGAGATGCCAGATGAGAAGCAAGAAAAAGAACCGGTCCTGCTATCTCTTCCGGCTGAGCTATCTTCCGAAGCGGAATGTCACTTAACACCTTTTTATAGATCTCTGTTTCAGCTAAAGAATCCGTAGTCATATCAGTAATTACCCAACCGGGAGCCACACAATTTACAGTAATATTAAATTCACCGAGTTCCGCAGCAAGAGATTTTGTTAAAGATATCATTCCTCCTTTAGAAGC
>JAPHUI010000268.1 GCA_026193755.1 Ignavibacteriaceae bacterium
CCTTCAAATATTTCTTTTGAAGAAGGTGCAAGTATATCAGTTGCAGCAATCAGTGCTTTGCAGGGTCTTCGCGATAAAGGAAAAGTTCAAGCCGGACAAAAAGTTTTAATTAATGGTGCATCGGGCGGTGTGGGAACATTTGCAGTTCAGCTTGCAAAATTCTTTGGTGCTGAAGTTACCGGCGTTTGCAGTACAAGAAATCTCGACCTGGTGCGTTCGATAGGTGCAGACAAAGTTATTGACTATACAAAAGAAGATTTCACAAGTACTTCGCAGAAGTATGATCTGATCATTGACAATGTTGCAAACCGTTCGGTAACTGATCTTAAGCGAGCATTAAGTCCTAATGGACTTTGTGTTATCATTGGATTTTCATCCTTGTCTCGAATGTTTCAGCATATGTTCGTCGGTCCATTAGTTTCAATGATAGGGAACAAGAAAATTGGTGGGTTAGGGACGGCGAAACTAAACCAAAAAGATCTGAATTTTCTGAAAGAACTTCTTGAAACGAGTAAGATCAAACCTGTTATTATCAAGCGATATCCGCTTAGCGAAGTCCCAGATGCTATCCGCTATATCGAAGAAGGACACGCGCGAGGGAAGGTTATAATAAATATCGGAAAAAGCAGTAACGTATAAGAGTGAGGAGCGAACTTTTGAATGTATTCATTTGGTCAAAAACGACCAACAGGAAGTACCTTAACTCAAAGAATTTGAAAAACCTTAATACCTGCTTTCTTAAAAGAAATTTTTTAAAAAAACAGTTTGACTGAACTGTAATTTATTTCGTTATTTATTAACGAAAGGATAAAAAGATGGAATTGAAAAGCCTGGTTAAAAAATGGTTTGATAGTTGGGAGAAGGGAGATTTCCTTAATTTACCAATCTCCGAAAATTTCAGACATACAAGTCCCTTTGGTACAATAAACGGAAGAAAACAATACATTAGTCTTGTCGAAGAGAACAAAGACAAATTCTTAGGTTACCGCTTTGAAATACACGATGAGATTTATAATAAGGACAAAGCCTGTGTTCGCTATACAGCGATTCAGGGTGATTTTACTTTAGATGTGAGTGAATGGTATTATATAAGAAATGAATTAATTGAAGAGATTGTAGCCTACTACCATATCGGCGAAATACGTGACGAACGAAAACTTTCCGAACCGCAAGGTGATGAGTAAAAAACAATTGGGAATATCCGGAAAGAAAAAGCATGCTATCGTTAATCATAGGGATATTTATAGCTTAAAAAAAATCGATAACATTTTTATTTCAATTGCGGCCAAATATGGTGATCCTCCCAATTGGAAACTGGAACCAGGATTTGTTTCGTTGGCAAAAATTATTCTCGGTCAGCAGCTTAGCCTAGCATCAGCAGAAGCACATTTTAAAAAGCTCAGTTCATATTTGTCAGAATTTACTCCCCGCACAATTTTAAAACTTAACGACAATGAAATGAGGGAATGCCAGATAAGTCGACAAAAGGCAACCTACCTTCGTATATTATCTTCGGCTCTGATTGAAAAACGTATTGTGCTGGATAATTTTGGTAATCAGGAAACTGATGAAATTAGAAAAAAGCTCATAAATATTAAAGGTATCGGCCAATGGACGGCAGATATTTACCTGATGTTTTGTTTACAAGAAAAAGATATTTTCCCATCTGGAGATATAGCTGTCATAAACACAGTTAAAGAATTATTTTCCGTTAAAACTTATGAAGAAATAATATCATTGAGTGAAAAATGGAAACCTTTTCGTTCACTTGCAGCGTATTATTTCTGGCATTATTATCTTAGGAAAAGGAATCGTCCATCGATTTTATAAATGATGAAACGGAATTATTTATATTCAAGGAATTGTAAAAACCGTACTCATAATTATGGATTATGTATTTATAAAATTTCAGTAAAATTATTAATATAATGGAATCATCCTTAGAACATAAATTATTGAACTCATATAAAAGTGAAATGATTTCTTATATGGCTCGTCATCCAGAAGCTTATGAAGAAGCAATTGAACTAACCGTTTCAGATAACCAACCGTATTCGTGGCGTGCAGCTTACGTATTGTGGAGTGTAATTCAAAAAAATGATAAAAGAATTCAAAAGCATATTAAGAAAATTGTTAACGCTATAAAGAACAAAAGCGACGGCCATCAACGGGAGTTACTTAAAATTCTTTTAATGATGGAATTAGATGAAAAATATGAAAGTGTGTTATTCGATATTTGTATGGGTGTCTGGGAACAAATAAGTAAAACTCCATCGGTGAGAGTTAATGCATTAAAAATGATTATTAAGATTGCAGATAAACATCCTGAATTAAGACAGGAAATTTCATTTCTTACACAAGATCATTATCTGGCTTCTTTATCACCGGGTGCAAAACATTCAATTAAGAAACTGATGAAAGAATTTAATCATTAAAGAAAAAATCAAAATTGCTTTAACTATTTTAGAGCGAAATAGACCAAACAATATCAGCATAATTAAATTCATTAAGAACAACCCAATATTTAGTGTTGATACAATTGGTAATTCAATTCTTGTAAAAGGTGAAAGTGACCGCAAGTGGGTTTATATCAGTAGTAAAGATGAAGATGAGTTATCTATCATTAATAGTAAACTTAGCAGCGAAGATGAAAACTTTGCATCAATAGATGATTGGATGTTTCCAATTTTAACAAAGGGGAAAGAAGTAATCTGGGATTTATTTATGATTCAGTTTTATTTACTGGATAATGTAAAAACACCATTAACTGAATTAAGTACTGTATCGCTAACTGAAAAAGATGCTGAGATTGTCTTCAATAATTCTGAGTATAAGGAATATATTTCTATCGAATATGTGCAAGATTGTATCCGGAAGGGAATTAGTGCCAGCTTGTGCGAGAATAATAAATTAGTCTCCTGGGCAATAACACAGGATGATGGAGCGATTGGTTTTTTACACACTCTTGATGAATATAGAAGAAAAGGATATGGATACAAAGTAACTCTCTCGATGATTAATCAAATTAGGAAGTCGAGTGGTCTTCCTTTTGCGAACGTAAAAGCATCTAATGAAAAATCAATTAATCTTCTGCAAAAACTTGGATTCAAAGAAAGTAAAAAGATTCATTGGTTTCAAATAAATTAATCAGATTAATTTTATAGTAGAAAGTAATCGGAACTTTTCAATCAAATAAATCAATTGTCATGGAAGTAGTAAATCTTTACAAAGCAAATGCTGCGGAAATAACTGACGTTTTATGCGAAGCCTTCTACGATTATCCGGTAATGAAGTATGTACTAGGAGAGAAAGATGATTACGATAACAGGCTTCATAATCTCGTTGGTTTTTTTGTTGCAAACAGAGCCTTGAGAAAGGAACCAATGTTTGGAATTTACAATTCAGAGAAAAAACTTGTTGCAGCTGCAATAGTTACATTACCTGAAGTGATTCCTCAACCTGAGGAACTTATAAAAATACGTGAGAATCTGTGGACAAAGCTTGGTTCAGACGAGCAAAAACGCTATGAAGCCTACGGAAAAGCTGCATCCGGTTTGCTGCCGAAAGATCCTCATCATCATCTGAATATGATTGGAGTTCGTCCAGCATACAAAGGTCAGGGATTCGCACGTAAACTAAACACTGCAGTTGAACAATTGATGTTTTCGCACCAAACCAGCTCAGGATTAAGTCTGAACACCGAAGTTGAGTCGAATGTAAATTTCTATCTTCATCTCGGTTATAAATTAGTAGGTCAAACAAATGTTGACAATAATTTTGAGACCTGGGGATTTTTTAAATTGAAATGATTAATTTTAATATTAAAAGAATTAAATAATTTTGTTATTTAACTCGATGAAAGAATTTTTCCACACAAAATAAGGTCCAGCGGAATTTCTTCAACTCAAATTTCTTTAAAATCCTAATAAACTTGAAGGTAGATAAATGAAAAACCGTACGAACGATTTAACGCAACGTAATGCTGCACTAGTTGCAGGAATCGGTTACTTGATCATATTTATACTCGCTATCTTCTCTAATTTTTTTGTACTTAATAATCTAATTATAAGCGAAGATGCAGCAGCAACTGTAAACGGTATTTTAGCCTCAGAGGGAATATTCCGTATCGGTATAATCAGCTTTGTGATCGTGGCTATTTTGGATGTCGTAGTAGCAATGGCACTTTATATATTGTTCAAACCAATATACAGGAGCCTATCCTTACTTGCAGCGTGGTTCCGGTTGATGCATGCTATAATTTTTGGAGTTGCGATTGCCAATCTTATTCTTGTGGTAAATATTTTAAATGGCGATCCCAACCTGACAACTTCTGTAACAAATGAAATGCAAATCCGTGTAATGATATTTCTTGATTCATTTAATATTGGATGGCTTATTGGGTTAGTGTTCTTTGGCATTCACTTATCTATACTTGGTTATTTAATTATTAAGTCAGATTTCATACCTAAAATTCTTGGATACTTATTAATAGCGGCGGCATTAGGTTATCTAGTTGACAGTTTTGCACATTTTCTTCTGGCCGATTACAGTAACTACAAAGCAATCTTTCTAATCATTGTAGCGTTACCAGGAATTGTTGGGGAGATGTCGTTTTGTTTGTGGCTCTTGTTTAAAGGAACAAAAATATCTGAAATAAATTTGGAGAATTAAATTAAAGCAGTAGTTTACACAAAATACGGTCCACCGGAAGTACTTCAACTAAAAGAATTAGAAAAACCTACACCCAAAGAAAATGAA
>JAPHUI010000086.1 GCA_026193755.1 Ignavibacteriaceae bacterium
ACTATGAAATTACAGGATGCACACCTATCACACTGGGCAACTGTCTAAATAAAGCACGAGCTAAAGCCATTTTACGGGCAAGAGGAATTCGAACGCCCGAATACAGAACCCTAAAAAAGACGAAGCGATTTACAGAAAAGGAAATAAAATTAAATTATCCGATGATACTTAAACTAATGAACGAGGACGCAAGCATCGGTATCTCGGAACTATCTGTAGTAAATAATTACACTGAATTAAGAAAACAATTCGGCTTTTTGGTAGAAACATACAACCAGGATGTGATACTTGAAGAGTATATACAGGGAAGAGAATTGAATGTAGCTATACTTGGAGGCAAAGCTCTTCCTATATCTGAAATAAATTTTAGTGGTCTTCCGGAAGATTTTCCAAATATTGTTACATACGATGGTAAATGGACGGACGGAAGCGTTTATTATAATTATACTAAACCTGTTTGCCCGGCACCACTTAAGGAAAGAATTAAAAAGAAAGTTCACACCACTGCGCTTGCAGCATATGATGCATTAAACTGCAGAGATTATTCTCGTGTTGACATAAGGTTAAGCAACGACGGTGTTCCTTATGTCATTGAAGTTAATCCTAATCCCGATATCTCTTCCGACTCCGGTTTTGCCAGAGCTGCCGCAGCAGATGGGATTCGTTACGATGAATTACTTTATAAAATTGCAAACTTTGCATTAAGCAGGAAGAAAAAAAATGATTCGCAGGCTAAAGCCAGCTGATGTAAAAATAATTGAAGGCATTTTAAATAAGATTACGATTTTTCATGAGAAAGAGATCAGAGTTGCGATGGAACTTGTGAACATTGCAGCATCAGATCAAGAGCAGAATGACTATAATTTATTTATTTATGAAGAAGATGGCATGATTCTTGGTTATCATTGCACCGGAAAAAGACCGTTAACAGACGGAGTGTATGATCTTTATTGGATAGTAACCGATCCAGAATATGGAAAAAAGGGGATTGGAAAGAAACTTTTAGAGCATGCTGAAGGTTTTGTTAACGAAAATAACGGCAGGTGGCTGCTTGCTGAAACTTCTTCCAAAGATAGTTACTCTGCTACAAGAAATTTTTATATGCGTAATAATTACAGCATAATTTGTGAGATTAAAGATTTTTATTCGATTGGCGATAGTATGATCGTCTTCGGAAAATATTTCAATCACAAGAACAACTAAGGAACTATCATGGAACTTTGGCAGGAAATGGTAAGGGACAGTGTTCATACTGTAGACCATGTCGTGGAAAAATTTGGTATCGACCGCAAGGTAGCGGAAGATCTGGATGAATTTTTCCAGGCACGAATCAATCCCTACTATTTAAGTCTCATCCGTTATCCAGGGGATCCAATCTGGCGTCAATGCGTTCCGTCAAAAGTAGAACTGGACGATTTTGATGCAGAAGAAGACCCTCTTCACGAAGACGAAATGAGTCCCGTTCCCAACATCACTCATCGTTATCCCGATCGTGCTTTATTTTTGGTTACAAGCCAGTGTGGTATCTATTGTCGCTTTTGCACACGCAAAAGAAAAGTCGGTGATTACGAGAAGATTTCAATGAAAGGTCTCGAGAGTGCCTTCAAATATTTAGAAGAGCACACAGAGATCAGGGATGTGATACTCTCCGGCGGCGATCCATTAATGCTTACCGATACAATGCTTGAGAAAATTCTCCAGCGCTTACGCCAAATCAAACACATAGAAATAATCAGGCTGGGAACAAGAATGCCTGTGGTGCTTCCGCAAAGAATCACAACAAAACTTTGCAACATGCTTAAGAAGTATCATCCGATTTACTGCAATACTCATTTTAACCATCCGTGGGAAATTACACCGGAAAGTTCAAAAGCATGCGAAATGCTGGCTGATGCAGGTGTTCCCGTTGGAAACCAGATGGTAATAATGAAAGGTGTTAACGATGACCCTGCAGTAGTGAAAGAGTTAGTACAGAAATTATTAAGAATAAGAGTCCGTCCTTACTACATGTATATGGCTGATGAAACCAAAGGTGCAAACCATTTCAGGGCTTCTGTTGAGACCGGACTGAAAATAGTTGAAGCATTGAGAGGGCACACCAGCGGTTTGGCAATACCTCATTTTGTAATTGACGCACCCGGTGGAGGCGGTAAGATTCCATTGCTGCCAAACTATGTTCTGCATATGGACGAAGAGGAAATTATCCTTCGCAACTTCCAGAATAAAGTATACAGGTACAAAAACTATGCTGATAAAAATAATCCCGATGGTTTTGGAAGCAAGAAAAAGAAAACCAACGGGAAGAAAAAAGTTGAAAAGAAAAAAGTCGAGGTACCGGTTTTAGAGGACGCTTAGACTTCGCTAAATATTGCTAAAAAGAAATGCCATCCGGATATAAGGATGGCATTTTTTATTAAGAGCATTTCTCCCCTCCTCACAAGTGAGGAGGGGAAAAGTTATTTTTAATTTTTATTTTAGCAACAACATTTTCTTTGTCTGAACAAATTCACCAGCCTTTAACTGATAGAAATAAATTCCACTTGGCAAACTGCTGGCATTAAATTCTACAGTATGATATCCGGATTCTTTTCCCTCATTAACCAACAAGACTACTTCTTCCCCAATGGAATTTAGTACTATAATCTTAACATTGCACTTTTCTTTTATTCCATATCCAATTGTTGTTGTAGGGTTGAATGGGTTTGGATAATTCTGCTCAAGCAGGTATGAATTAAATGCCCTTAACTCTATTTCGATAATGTTTGAATACTCATAACGCCCCAGATAATCAATCTGCTTCAGCCTGTAGTAGTATTTTCCATCAGTAAGAATTTTATCTCTATAGGTGTAATCTTGTCTTTCAGTTGTTGTTCCTTTACCATTAACAAAACCAACTGAGGCAAAATCACTTCCTTCAAAACTCCTCTGCACTTCAAACAATTGATTATTAAGTTCTGTTGCAGTTGACCAATTAAGAATTACTTCTTTACCATTTGATGTGGCAGCGAAAGAAATTAGTTCTACAGGAACAAGTGTCGTATCGGTAATATAACTGTAATAAACATCCTGTTCATTATTAAACGTAGCTGCCCATGCCAGGTAAGCGCCGTTATTATCGGAAACCATATCGAAGTAATCACCCATTTTATTCTGATTGGGCCAACCTACATGAGGATCGAAATAATCCGAAAGTTTTTCATTTGGCGACCAGGTTTCACCTCCGTCCTTCGAGTTTGAGTAATACAAAGCTGATAAGTAAGTTCCGGGATTATCTCGGGTATCCAGCCATACTACATCAATACGTCCGTTTGGAGCAACCGACATTGTACCGAACCATTGATAAGCCGAAGTACCGGGGTCATCATTAATTTTAATTGGTGAACTCCAGTCAACACCTCCATTTGTGCTACGAGAAAACATAACATCCAGTGGATCCGGATTAGAATTTCTTTCAACAGAACATAGTAAGTAAACGTTGCCGTGATAAGGACCTCCGGATGTATCAACCGCTATATTTGTTTGCCCAAGCAAACCACCAGGATTAGGTCCGTAGCCATTTGCAATAGTACCATCCAGATCTACTACCGTAGCCATATCCCAGGTTATCGTTTGACTTGAGATCTGTGCATTTGTAGATTTTGCAACTTGAAAATACCATCCGATTGTTCCCCCTATATAAAGCTCGCCTTCGGGTCCAACAGCAAGAGTACCCCAATAAGGATCGTTGGGGATTGTGATACAATCTTCAAAACTTACACCTCCATCAGTCGAACGAGTAAAAAAATCAGGATCGCAAATGCTAAACGCATATGTCCAGAAGGCATAGATATGCCCGATTCCAGGACCGTTATTTTTGGATATTGTCATCCATTGTTTGTCTCCTCCCTGAGCGAAGGTTCCACCGTCCCACGAGGATCCTCCATCGTTAGATTTAAATACAAAGCACGTGTAAGGATTAGTTGACAAACTGTTATAATAAAAGTTTCCATCAATGTCGCTACCAAGTACCGGATCGGAACGGAATATACCGGGCTGGATTACACCTGGAAATGTCCACGTCTGTCCCCCGTCTGTTGTATATCCAAACCCTGCCTGACGAAAATTATTATTGACGCTATAGAACTGCCGCCACCCTATCGCAATTCTATTAGGATCATTTCGATCAACAGCAATTGAGGGTTCATTTGCAGCATCCCCAACAATGTTTTGACCGCTCTCGTCAACATTTACCTGGGAAGTAATAATATTATTCATTGAATAATTATAGGAAGGCGATCTTCCCTGATTTTCCCTTGACACCGGAACATAATCATCATCTTTAACTTCATGATGTGCTGAAGGGTCTGGTGGATTGCCTTTATTTTGTTCGTTCGTTTGGGAAAAAATCAGATTCGGTGAGATGAGAAAAACTATAAGCAGAAAGAAAACTAACCTCATAACATTCTTGAATCTCTTCTTTTCAAATAAGCTATTCATATTATACCTCCAAGTTTTTATTTCGGAAATTTTTAATATTCTCTTATCACAATTTACAAACAATATTGTCGTTTTACTTAATCAATACCTGTCCACCGTAGTCCCACCATAGGCGGGCAAGTCTAACGAATGAGGATCATCTTCTTCGTACTCATAAATTCTCTTGCCGTTAGTTGATAGAAATAAACTCCGCTTGGTAGATTAGCTGCGTTGAACTCAACCTGATGAAATCCTGGTTCTCTTTCTTCATTCAAGATGACGGCTACCTCTTCTCCAATTGCATTTATAAGAAAAGTTTAAAGTTGCAAGAAAATAAGTGGGATTATAGGAAAGCTATAGTACCGTTTTTAATCTTTTTCTTCAGAATTCAATTTATTTATGCGTACATCAACTCCCCAGAGTAGCTTGTTTCGTAGGGTTTCGAAATAAGTTGTAAGGGATGTTTTAATCAATTTAAGCGGACGTTCACTTTTTTTAATTGTAATTTCAAATGGAGGTGGAAAATAAAATACCCGTTGTCCGTCGCAGCTAACCTGCACTTCCCTGTGAGGTGAATCCGCTCTTAACTTAATTACCTGCTCGCTGGACAAAACCAAAGGTCGTACTGTTAAGCTATGCGGTGAAATTGGTGAGAGTGTAATTGCTTTTGCAGTTGGGGCTATGATCGGTCCGCCGGTCGATAGTGAATAGCCTGTTGAACCTGTAGGAGTTGCAACAATTAATCCATCAGCAGAAAAAGTAGTAACATATTCATCATCAACCCAGGCAGTAAGCTCAATCATTTTAGGCCAGCCGCCTTTCTCAACAACCAGATCGTTCACTGCAATCAACCTATCGCATCGTGGAATATCACAAACCCCTGTTAACACCATTCTTTCTTCAATTGTATATTTTTTTTTCTTTAAAAGACTGATCACACTGTCCATCTGAGAAACGTCAGTCTCTACCAGAAAACCAAGTTTGCCGAGGTTTAGACCTAAAACCGGTTTATCAAATGAATGTGCTTTGTATGCTGTTGCCAGCATCGTACCATCACCACCAATAGAAATTATTATATCACTCTTTTCGTAAACCTCTTCATCCTCTGTAAGGAAGTCCTCATCAATTTTTATTTTAAACTTTCCTTTTTCCTCTGCTATTGACTTGGTAAGGATGTAATTTATTTTTTCCTTCCTCAGTTTAGAGGTAAAAGAAGAAACTACGTCAAAAACATTTTCCTTTGTAATATTTGCAATTATCCCGATAAGCATAGACTGCTACTTTTTTTCTTCTTCTTTACTTTCCTGTGCTTCTTTCTTAACGTCCTTCTCCTGCTTCTTATCTTTATCCACCTCATCAACGTAATTCAGCTTAAGCTCTTTGAGTGTTTCTGTCAGGAATTTTTCCTCATACTCAGAGAGGTTTCCTTTTGTTTTTGCCATGAGCATATCAAGAGAGTCAATGTAGATTTTGGCGTGTTCTAAATTCCGCTCGATTTTATCAGTAACCGGATTTTTTATTTTCCCCATTGCCATCATTGCAATCTGCTGGTTCTGAATAACGAGCTGCATAAAAAGGATGTTATGGTTAGCTTCATTCATAATTTCCCTCACAAATTAGTTTTTTACTGATTAAACTTACAATATTTTGATGAAAGAATCTTTTACTAAAATCTAAGTCTGTTCTATTCAAGGTTGAAAACATAAAGCGAGCCTCGAATATCGGAGACTACATAAAGCCTGGTACCAGCTCTATTGAAAGTTATTCCTTCCGGTTGTTCTACTTTAATTATATATTTATCGAATACCTCTTTACCTGAGAGATCCGTTTTTACTATCATCCGGCTTTCATCACTTAATATCCAGAGTTTATTATCAGCAGAATCAAAATAAATTCCAGAGGCATCTTTTAAAAAACTTAGTGTGTCTCGGCTCAATTCCCTTAAATTCTCATCTAATGTTAAAAGAAGAATCGGGTCTTTCTCATTCACCAGGTAGAATCTTTTTAACTTTGGATTATATGTTATTCCTTCCAATCCGGAATTCAATTCACCTGTAAGTTCAAGTTTTGCTCTCTTCATCTCTGTGCCGGAAGTGTCTAATACAACCACTTCCCTTGTTCTTTCCAGTATAACAGCTAATTTTCCTTCATCAATAACTGTTATTCCTTCTAGATCATATCCATTCACCTTAAAGTTTTTTACAACTTTTCCCCAGCTATCAATTAAATAAACAGTGCTATTTTCATCGCTTACAACCCAAAAGCCGGATTCATCATAAGTAAGGTCCAATCCGGAAGGTTCAGGTACGGGAATTTCTTCAGCAACAGAGAATTGCAAGGTTTTTACAGTTTTATCATCTTTATCCACTTTACAGCCGAGAATTAAAGTTAGGACAAAAAACCCTATGAAAATGTTTAATCTACTTACCATTGATCGATATTTCTCAAAAAAACTATAGTTCTAAGATAAAAATAACCTGATATTTTACAATCAGGTATTATTGCTTAAAGAACAAAAAAGAAGTACTATAATACAGGTGCATTTTTAATCTTTTGGTGCAGTTAGCCGTTGGGATGCTGTTAAATTTAATCACTAACGAGCAAGAAGGGAGAAATAAAACATATGTTGGCAAAAATTTCAATAGTCTTTGGGGTTGTGGCGATCCTGTGTATTCTGATTTTTGGTTTTGTTTTCTTTGAGCCATTCCTTACCGAAAAGGAGGAAAATATCACGGTAATAAATAAAGAAAGATGGGTTGGAGAAAAAGGAAGATATTTTATCTTCACCGAGAAGGAAGTCTTTCTAAATGAAAACAATTACTACCACAACAAAGAAAATGCGGACGATCTTTATCCATTATTTAAAAAGGGATACAGCTATAAAGTAAAAGTTGTTGGCGTATATCTTCCTTTCTTACCACGCTTTCGTAATATTATTAATATAATTGAAAAGAAAGATGTTAACGTTCCGCTGCCTCAGCGTTATTGATACGAGCATTAGTTAATTTTCTGTGGTCGGATTAACATATCTCTTTGCAGAATGAAGGGTTGAATTTGCAAAATTTTTTCATTTTTGACTGTGCTAAGATATTAATTTAGATCTTTGTTGTTGCAGTAAAATTCATTTGAGTACTTCTATTAATTCCTGATTGGCGAAGATTATTATCTTATTCAAAACCAATAAATAGAATTAAATTTTCAATTGTGAGAAGCATTCCTAAAAAAAGGGCTAAAATTACTTCTTTTCTTTCATTTTTAAGCCGTACCATTCCATTTTCCTAAAAACCCTTTGTTAATTAAAGGCATGATTTTTGTTTTCTGATGCCTACTTGATAATTAATCATTAACAATATGGGAACTAAAAATGGCTTACTTAATAACTGATGATTGCATTGATTGCAACGCCTGTGAAATTGAATGTCCGAATAATGCTATTTACGCACCAGGGGATCCCTGGGAATTACATGGTAAAGAGTATCCGGCACTAAACGATGCTCATACTTATATTGCTCACGAGAAATGCACTGAATGTGTTGGATATTACGACGAACCACAGTGCGTATCTGTTTGCCCAAGCGAAGCGGTAATTAAAGATCCGGATCGTGTTGAAACTCAGGAAGAACTTTTAGCAAAGAAAGAGAAGATAGGAACTATACTTAAATAATTATTTTTTTTACAGGCTTTCTTGATATCTACAAAATTATTGAGAGAGCCTTTTCTATTTTAAAACTACTTTTCAATAGTTACTTTATTAAAAAGTAAGTCATCGTATCTGATGAAACCAGATCAAAAATTATCACAAATAGGATAAGGAAAATATAACCAATTCCGCCTTCACCGCTTTTGCCCCTTTTTTACTTTATCTTTTGCTTTACAGTATTCTTTTATCACTTCGTAAGCATCGTACAGGCCTAGTTCACCTGCTTTAGTAAAATCTTCACAGGCATTATTTTTTAAACCCAGATTCGCATAGCAGATTCCCCTGTTGTAGTATGCAAGCGCTTCAGTTGAATCCATCGAAATAATAATTGTGTAATCTACTGCGGCAGCAAGAAAATCATTTAAGCCGAGTTTTGCCTCTGCCCGGGAAAAGTACGCATCAATATTTACCGGTTGCAGTTCTAATGCACTTTTAAAATCATTCTTAGCTTTTTCAAATTCATTAATTGAAAAATATTCCTGACCTCTTTTCATATATGCAACTGAGTCAGAAGCATTTATTTCTATTGCTTTTGAATAATCTGTAATTGCTTCCTCAGACTTACCAAGAAAGCTGAAAACACTTCCTCTGTTTACAAAATATTTTGAGTCGGAAGAATCAAATTCAATTGCCGTTGAGTAATCCTGAATAGCTCCATCGTAATCAGATATTTGTTCTTTGGTATAAGCTCTGTTGAAATAGATGATTGAATTGTTGGAATCCAGTTTAGCTGCTGTGTCAAAATCGCTAATTGCATCCATATATTTTGATATTGAGATAAATGCTAATCCCCGGTTTAGATAATATTTTGCTTCTAAACTATCAATTACAATTGCTCGTGAGTAATCATCAATGGCTCCATCATAATCTTCAAGCTTGATCCTTGCATTACCTCTGTGAAAGTAAAGGTCAGGATTGGCAGGATCTTCCAGGAAGGCTTGATTGAAATAATTAATTGCCGTAAGGTATCGCCCCTCTTCGTAACTTTCTATACCAAGCTTATAGTTGTTAATGCTTTCCCCAATTGAACAACTAAAAAAAAGAGGAATAAGCATCAGAATATAAAAGTAAAAAGCGTCTATATATTTTTTAACTAAAAACATCTTTTATTTATTTAATTACGTCAGCACCTTAAATTTAATCCAAGTTTAATAACATATGAAATCATTTTATATTATTTTTTGATTAATGTTATAAGAAAAATTATAAAAGGTAAATATGAACCTGATACTTTTAATAACTGGTATTGTACAAATAGCTCTTTCATTATTAGTCGCGGTTTTTTTGGTTTACTTTACTTCAAAAATATTCAGAAGGCTTATAACCGGAATAAATGAAACAGAGGAGCTTAAGAAAAATAATATTTCTGTGGCTATTCTCAACGGATCAATTATACTTGCACTGATTCTGGTAGTTAAAAAATCAATTGATTCTGCAATTACAATTTTTGCAAATACACTACGTAATCCTGAAGCTGGTTTTTCAACTTATCTGGATTCTGCATTTATAATGTTAGGTCATATTGTTCTCGGTGGAATTATTGGATTCACAACCATTTATGTTGCTCTTCAAATATTTATCTGGCTAACAAAAGACCTGGATGAGCTTAAAGAGATCAAAGATAATAATATAGCAGTGGGAATACTATTAGGGATAATAATAGTCTCGATAGCATTACTGCTTCAGCCGGGGATTGTTACCGTTCTTGATTCATTGATCCCGTTTCCGCCGGTTTCACTGATTGACATTGGCTGATAAAAGACATGCCAAAGTATAGAAATCAAAATAAAACCGGCTGTGTTGCAAAAACATTCTTCGGATGTTCTGCATTATTCCTCATCTTCTTTGTTGTAATCATTCTAATAATAATCTCAATTGAAATCCCGAAAATAAAATTTACAACGACAGAGAGAAAAGAATACAACATTGAATTCGATTCGCTAACACACGAGAACATCATTAACGCATCTTATTCGTGGAGTTTTGTTGATAATGCTCTTCGAAATAGAAAATATGAGGTTAATTTTAAGCTGCTGGAAAGAGATGTTAATGCTGCAATGGATTACATCGATGAGCTGACTTCCATGAAATATACTGACCTTGGATTGCAAAGCCGATTCTCCGATCCTGAAACAGAAGCACGAACCGTCTGGGCAGAAGTTTACAAAAGAGTTTATAATTTTTCAGTTCCGGAAATGAAAAATGTGCTTGAAGGATTTAATAAAATATTTATTACAGAAGAATTAGCAGCTAATGACAAGGTCCAGTTCGTAATAACTTTTATTCAGAATATTACTTACGGAAGACCCGGAGGAGCGCTGGATCTCTTTCCACCGATTGGGACATTAGCTTACCGTTACGGAGATTGTGATTCCAAATCACTTTTGTTATACACTATCCTTGAAAAAATGGGAATTGACTGCGCTATGCTCTGGAGCTTCAATTATAAGCATGCCATGTTGGGAATAAAGGTGAGTGCCAGAGGAAATTATTTAACTACAAACGGTAAAAAATATTATTTTCTCGAGACAACTTATCCAAACTGGAGCATTGGGCAAATTCCACCTGAGTTTAATAATACGAGGCTCTGGTTCATTGACGAAATAGATGCCGTAAATTAATTGGACACGAACCCTGATATAATAAGATCAAGAGAAAATTCCGAACCATCTCCGTCTATACCTAAGTGAATCTTAGTATCTCATTGGTGAAAAAACATTTACCACTAAGGCACTAAAAGGCACTAAGTTCACTTAGAACCACTAAGATAAAAATTAAAACGGATTCGTTGCCCACACCGTAACTTCAGGAATAAATCCTCTACCATCCATTTCAAGCGTTGAAACAATTGTATGAGCTATTTCAACGCCTCTAAGCTTATTTGCAACTTCTTTTCTTTCTCTGCCTTCATCGTCTCCGAATGCAGTTAATACCTCGCTTGGATTAACTAGAATTACCCTGACATTATATTTCCTCAACTCAGCCTGCCAGCATTGTGTCATTCCTCTCAATGCAAATTTAGATGAAGAATAAACAGTTCCGTTTGCATATCCTTTTGTTCCGGCAGTTGAAGAAATATTGATGATGTTGCCATACTTCTGTTTTTTAAAAATATCAGCTGCATACTTGGTCATTAATGCTGCGCCAAAAACGTTTACAGAGTACACATTCATAAAATCTTGTAAATCAAGATCAAAAATATCATTCCATTTTCCACCAATACCGGCATTGTTAATCAGGCAGTCAAGTTTTTTAAATTCTTTAATGAATGTCTCATAAGTTTTTTTAACATTTTCTTGTTTACTAACATCTGCGTGAATCGGGAAAGCCCCAATTTCCTTTGCTGTTTTTTCTAAACGTGATTTATTTCTGGCAGTGATGGCAACCTTTCCGCCTTTTTCAATGAGCAATTTGGCTGTGGCTCTACCGATTCCCAGGCTTCCGCCTGTAATTAAAAATGTTGAGTTATTTATTTGCATTTTATATCCTTTAATTATGAAAATTTATGAAAGATAGTTACACCCATTCATCAAAATATCTTTGAAACTGTTTAACTGTTTATATAATTTGCAATATGCATTTCATAAAATCAAGGCTAAATGCCGAATAATCCTTCATTAACTTTTCAGGTGCTACAATGATTAAAAAAATTTTTACTTTATTTGTATTAATTCTACTGGTTACACCTTCCGTTTTATCACAGGATGAGAATAAAGAGAATGATAAAGATCCATACAAGTCTGCAACATTCAATGGATTGAAGTTCAGATCTATTGGTCCCGCTGTTACTTCAGGCAGAGTGACTGATTTTGCCGTTAACCCAAATAACATTCATGAGTTTTATGTTGCAGCCGCCTGTGGAAATGTTTGGAAAACAGAAAACTCAGGAACAACCTGGGAACCTGTTTTCGACAATTACGGTTCTTTTTCAATTGGCTGTTTGACTATTGATCCACATAATTCAAATGTTGTTTATGTTGGAACGGGAGAGAATAATAGTCAGAGAAGTGTTTCATGGGGAGACGGAATTTATCGCTCCGAGGACGGTGGTAAAAGTTTCAAAAATATCGGATTAAAAAAATCCGAACATATTGCAAAAATTTTAGTTGATCCAAGAGATACAAAAGTCATTTATGTTGCTGCGCAGGGACCACTTTGGGGACCGGGCGGTGACAGAGGACTTTATAAAACAACAGACTACGGTGCAACATGGGATTCTGTTCTTTACATAAGTGAGAATACCGGAGTAACTGATGTTGTTATGGATCCAAGAGATCCCGATGTTCTTTATGCAGCATCATATCAAAGAAGAAGGCACGTTTGGACGCTTATAAATGGCGGCCCTGAGGGTGCAATTTATAAGTCAACTGATGCAGGAGCGACGTGGAACAAATTAACCAGCGGATTACCATCTGGTGACGTTGGCAGAATCGGACTTGCAATTTCTCCTGTTAATCCGGATTATGTTTATGCAATTATCGAAGCTGCCAACGATGGAACCGGTTTTTACAGAACTACAAACCGTGGCGCCTCCTGGGAAAAAATGAGCGGCTATCAAAATGTGAGTGCTCAATATTATTCTGAAATTTTCTGCGACCCTGTTGATGTAAATAAAGTTTATCTTTTAGATACTTTCTCACAAATTACATCGGACGGTGGAAAAACATTCACTCCGATCTCAACAAAAGGAAGACACGTGGACGACCATGCTTTCTGGATAAATCCCGGCAATCCGGATCATTTTTTAATTGGCGGTGATGGCGGAGTTTATGAAACAAAGGATGGCGGACAAACATTTCAGTTCAAAGATAATTTACCGGTAACACAATTTTACAGAGTCAGTGTAGATAAACACGAACCTTTTTATCGTGTAATGGGCGGAACACAGGATAATAACAGTATGATTGGTCCATCTCAAACAATTAACGAGGAAGGAATTGTTAATGCTGATTATATTCCACTGGTTGGTGGAGATGGCTATGAAGCAGTTGCCGATCCCGTCAATGATAATATAATTTATTGTTTATGGCAGTATGGCGGTTTAACTCGTCATGATTTAAGGTCTGGCGAAACCACAAGTATAAAACCACAAGAAGGAAAAGATGATACACCATACAAATGGAACTGGGATACTCCGCTGATGATTAGTCCGCATGCAGACAGAATTTATGTTGCCGCAAATAAAGTTTTCAGAAGCGATGACAGAGGAGATAGTTGGCAGGTAATCAGTCCTGATTTAACAAGACAGGTTGACAGAAACAAACTTCCTATTATGGATAAAGTTTGGAGTGTTGATGCTGTATCGAAAAATGCTTCAACCTCTTTTTATGGGAATATTGTATCACTAACTGAATCGCCTTTGGTCGAAGGATTGATTTATGCAGGAACGGATGATGGACTTATTCAGGTAACAGAGGATGGTGGCAAGAACTGGAAAAAGATTGAATCATTTCCCGGCATTCCCGAAATGACTTACGTAAGTTGTCTCTATGCTTCACGTTTTGATGCAAACACTGTTTACGCAACATTCGATAATCATAAAAGAGCTGACTTTAAACCTTATATTCTTGTTAGTAAAGACAGAGGTAACAGCTGGCAATCAATTACTGGTGATCTTAAAGAACCTCATGTTGTTTACGCGATCACTCAGGATTACAAAAAACCAGATCTAATGTTTATCGGTACTGAGTACGGAGTCTTCTTCACTCTTAATGGTGGAAATAAATGGATTGAGCTAAAAGGTGGGTTGCCGACAATTGCTGTAAGAGACCTGGATATTCAGGAAAGAGAAAACGATCTTGCAATCGCAACTTTCGGAAGAGGGTTTTATATACTAGATAATTATTCTCCTTTAAGAGACTTAGACGAGAACACTCTTACTAATGAAAACTACAAACTCTTTCCTGTAAAAGATGCATTGATGTTTATTAAAAGAACTGCGACTTTTTTTGGGCTCGGATCTTCATTCTTCAAAGCTGATAATCCTCCCTTCGGTGCAACATTTACTTATTACATAAAAGAAGCACCTAAGAGCCTTAAAGAAACCAGACAGGAGAAAGAGAAAGAACTGATCAAGGAAAACAAACCGGTTTATTATCCTCCGTGGGATGAGCTACGAGCAGAAGACAGGGAAGAAAAATCATATCTTCTTTTTGAAGTTAAAGATGAACAGGGAAATGTTGTAAGAAAGTTAAAAGATGGAATTAAAAAAGGCATCAACAGGATAGCGTGGGATTTAAGATATGCAAACACCAACCCAATAAGAACAGTTACAGACAAAAATGAAAGCGGTACACCTGTTATGCCTGGTAAATATTCTGTCGAAATGTATATGAGTGTTGACGGTGTTATCTCTATAATTGCGGGACCACAAACCTTCGAAGCTAAAGTTTTGGATAACACCACACTACCGGCTGAGGACAGGGCTGCACTCGTTGCGTTCCAAAAGAAGTTCTGGGAATTCAACAGGGCAGTTGAAGGTGCACTTAACTCAACCCGTGATCTTAATCAGCAAATTGATGTATTAATCTATGCAATTAAGCAAACCCCTGAAGCTCCGAATACTTTAATGGATAAGGCTTTACAAATTAAGAGTGAGACTGAGGATATTCTACAGCATCTTTATCGGGATCAGACTGTTGCAGAACGCAATGAACCGACTTATCCAACTATTTACGACAGATTAAATGAAATTGCCTCCGGATTGTGGTCTTCAACTGCGGCACCTACACAAACTCAAATTAATAATTTAAAGGTTGCCTCAGAAGAATTTGAACCGTTACTTACAAAGGTAAAAGCTCTGTTAGAAGTCGATTTGAAAAATCTTGAAAGCGAAATGGAAAAATATGGTGCACCGTGGACACCTGGTAGAGTTCCTGGATGGAATAAGCAGTAGTATAAAATAATCCCCTCCTCAATTTTGAGGAGGGGCGTCCGGCAACTGCCGGGCGGGGTGGTGAAAATCTCCCTCCTCCCCTTTATCCCTTTCCCGAATCAAGTTCGGGACAAGCTCTCAGGCAGGAGGGGAAATTATAATATCACTTCATTAAGACCATTTTCTTTGTACTTATAAACTTTCCAGCTTTAAGTTGATAAAAATAAACTCCGCTTGGTAAGTTTTCTGCATACCAAGTTATCTCATAAATGCCTGCTGATTTTTCTTCATTAACCAATGTTTCTATTTCACTACCGAGTATATCAAAAACTTGAATTACAATATTTGATGATTGCGGAATTGAGAATTTAATCTTTGTTGTAGGATTAAAGGGATTCGGAAAATTTTGACTTACGCTATAGTTAATTGGTATTTCATCAGGTTGTTGTTCTTCTTCAACAAATGAAACACCACCCGTTGTTGTTTTGAAAATTGCCTGTCGATCCCCAACTACCCACCCAGTATTTTTATCAGTGAAATAAATAGAGTTTAAATAACTAAAATCTGTAACAATCTGATGGTGCCAGCTATTGCCTCCGTTTGTTGAATGCTGAATCTTTCCAAAGCCAACAATCCAACCGTTACTAACATCAGTGAAATAAACAGAAAAACAAGTTTCATTGGTGGGTACACTAATCCAATTATTCCCACCATCTGTAGTACGAAGAATTGTGTTATTACCTACAATCCAACCATTTAAAGTATCCTTAAAAAATACATCACGGAGGAACAATGTTGTACCGGAATTTTGAGGAGACCAATCTTCTCCACCATTAGCTGTATGCAGAATTGTTCCATCATCTCCCACTGTCCAACCTCTATTTATATCAATATAAAATATGGAGTTTAATGTCTCTGAAATTCCGCTGATTTGATGATTCCAATCATCTCCACCATTGGAAGTCATCAATATTGTTCCGGCTTCACCTACTGCCCACCCATTATCATTATCTCCAAAATGAACGGAATATAAATCCACTGATGTCCCACTAATTTGATTTATCCAGTCATTACCTCCATTACTGGTCATTAGTATGGTTCCGTCACGACCCACTATCCAACCTGTATTAGATTCAGCAAAGTAAACAGATTCCAAATATGAGTTTATACTGTCGAACTGAATTAGCCAGTCATCGCCACCATTAGTTGTATTTATTATAATTCCAGAGCCAACAGACCACCAGCCAACTGATTATCCAAGTTCATTATTCACAAAATATACAGATTGTAGATTAACGTCTAAATAATTTTTAAAATATTTTAGTTGTGGAACCCACTCTTCACCTTCATCTGTGGTTTTTAGAATCATTCCATCATCTCCAACTGCGCAGGCAATTCCATTATTAGTAAAGGATATACAATTGAGATAAGCAATATGTTCTGAATATTTAATTTCCCAATTCAAACCACCATCGGTTGTCTTTGCGATTTGACCATATTCGTTTCTTACGTTGTTTATTGAAAACCCAATATTTTCATTAATAAAGTATATCGACTCGTAACTACCCCAATCTCCAATTACTTGAACAATCCAGTTTTCTCCCCCATCGGTAGTCTTTAAAATCACACCATTATCATAATAATATCCGCCCCCAATCCATCCAGTACTATCATTAATGAAATAAACTGAATTCAATTGATTTTTCACAGGACAATCTTGAAAAAACCAATCAGTACCTCCATTAGTAGTTTTTAAAATAATACTCGAACCAATAGCCCAGCCAAGTGAGTTATTTATGAAGAAGCAAGAATACAAATCAAGCGTATCTGAATAAAATTGTGATTCCCAAGAATCACCTCCATTTGTAGTTTTGAGAATTTCATATGCACTACCAATGGCATAACCAGTATCATAATCAACAAACTGTAGTGCTCTAGTTTCATACATACTAGCTTGAAAAATCCAATCATCCCCTCCATTTGTAGTTTTATGAATTCGACTATATACGAAGGATGATTCTACCACTTTTTCTGCGACCCATCCAACATCATCATCAATAAAATGAAGAAAGCCTAATCCGCTCCAGTCATCTACAACTTCGCAGTGCTGATCACACCAAGTTTCCCCACCGTCAGTAGTTTTTATTATTGTTCCGTACCCACCTGCAGCCCATCCAGTCAATTCATTAATAAAATAAACAGATTCTAAGTTATGACCTTGTGGGGATGGATTTTGCCAGAACCATCCTTCTTGTGCAAGTGTGGTGAATTGTAAAAAAAGAAATGCAATAAAAAGTAAAGACAAGTTTTTCATTGTGCCCTCCAATGAAAGTGAAGTGGATATTTTCCATCATACTCTCAGGAAGAATCAATAAGGTAAGCATATTCCGCAAGTACAATAGCCCCGCTCCACAACCTCCTCCCGAAGTGTAGAGATTTCTAAAAACAATTTTTAAATATTATACGTGACAATCCAGCAAAAGTTAGTAAATGGCAATAAAAAACCCTGCCAACAAGTATTGACAGGGATTCGATGAATGGAAAAATATTTTTGCGAATAATTTTTCTTAGTTCAAACCACGATTTTTTAGAAGTGCATCTACTGAAGGCTTTCTTCCTTTAAACTTGACATAAAGTTCCATCGGATCTTCACTTCCTCCTTTTGAAAGAACATTTTCCCTGAAAGAATCAGCGGTGGCTTTATCAAATAAACCGTTTTTCAAAAATGATTCAAATGCATCTGCATCGAGGACAGCAGACCATAAATAACTATAGTAACCGGCCTCATATCCCCATGTTGCGATGTGTAAAAAATTAGTAGTTAAGTACCTTGGCCAGATTTCAGGAATCAATCCCATTTTCTTAATTGATTCTTTTTCAAATTGCGATACATCTTTTTCAGTGGTATCTGTTATTACATGCCAATCCATATCCAGCAAAGAA
>JAPHUI010000095.1 GCA_026193755.1 Ignavibacteriaceae bacterium
GGGAAATATTAAATTAGAATCTGAAGTTGGAAAAGGAACAACCATTATATTTTCAGGTAAGATCGGGAGACTGAACAGAATAAAATCATTTTTTGATTAATTTCAAATAGAAAATTATGATTAATGTCGCAATAGTTGAAGATAACGATACAATAAGGGAAGGATTAGCAGCCCTTGTAAACGGCACTACAGGTTATAAAAGTGTTGGAACATATAGAGATTGTGAGAGCTTCTTAGCCAAACTGGAGACACTTGATGTGAATGTTGTTTTGATGGACATAGCCTTGCCCGGTATGAACGGAATTGAAGGAGTAAAAAATGCAAAAAAAGTTAAACCGGATATAGACATACTTATGCTGACAATTTATGAAGATAGCGAAAAAGTTTTTGATGCTCTTTGTGCTGGTGCTTGTGGATATCTAGTAAAAAAGACTCCTCCGTCAAAACTGCTTGAAGCAATAAAAGAAGTTCACGAAGGCGGATCACCCATGAGCAGTCAGATTGCCAGGCAGGTTATAATTGCATTCAAAGAATCGAAAGATGTTAAAGACGAAAGTTCCGATTACAGACTAAGCTCTAGGGAAAAAGAAGTCATAATTCTTCTTGCAGGAGGAAATAACTATCAACAAATAGCCGATCAACTTTTTATAAGTGTGGATACTGTCCGACATCATATAAAAAACATCTATAAAAAACTTCACGTTCACACTCAGTCTGAAGCGGTGGCTAAAGCCATCCGCAAAAAACTAATCTGACATTATAGCCTAACTACATAGATATGTGATGATATCTGGCTCATTAAGCCAGACAAAGAAAAAATTACATATTTATGTAATTGCGTACCTCCTCTAATTTGCTAGTTTTAACACAGAAAATCAGGACACTCATATTCTGCAGTTATATTTTTACCGGAAAATGAAATTGAAGGATTCAACAAATAAAAAGGGTGCTCATATGGAAACAACAACATCTAAAAAAGAACTAAGCAATCCAATATCGGATCTGATTAGTGATGAAATTTATGATTTACTTCTATCCCGGGGATTAATCAACGACCGAGCGGTAAGAGATTATATCATCAGGAAAAAATTCAAATCTCTGCGGGCACAGAAATTAAGAACCGGAGATGCAATTGATACCTTAAGAGAGGAATATCCTTATCTGCAGTTTGATACGATTAGAAAAATCGTTCATAATCCTCCAAAAAATTTAGCAAGTTAAATAACGCTCTCTACACATAATCACCCCGTCCCGGGTAATACGGATGGGGTGACCTCCTGTTTGCATATTATTTATTTTTTGCGGGCTGATGTTCAGGTTTCAACAAATCGTTTACCTCTTTTACAGGATTGAAAGTAATTTTAGGAACCTCAATAAAGACAGTTAGCCAATAATACATTCCACCATTCCATAAGCCTGGAAGTTCGAGCGCTTTTAATTCTTTACCATCTTTTGATTTTTTTGTTATTAAACCTGTATCTGGGTTAGAATATTTTTGTAAGTCGAAATTGTAGCCCAAATAATCTTTAACTCCGCAAGCAAAATCAACCGGACTGAAATGGGTTGCTTCATCAAGAATACTTACTTGATTTTTATCGGAAAGATCAACCTGTGCAGTTTCTACAACCTGTTTTGATATATTTTCATCTTTATCAATCACCCAGTATGGTCCCCCACCAGGATGCTCCTCCTTTTTTACCATCCCACAAACTCGGATAGGTCGATTTAGGTAATCAAACAAATATTTTTTCTTTTCAGACAGATTATTAGACTTCAATTTCAATGTTAAGTCGATCCCGAATTCTTTACTAATGAATTTTACAACATCATTAATAAAACTCTCATCCGAATCTTCACTCCAGTTATTTAAAATCTGAAATACTTTTTTCTGAAGATCAATCAGATATCCGCCTATAATTTTTTTGTATTTATAGGTTTCTTCTTTCAGATAATCAGGGACAATGTTATCAATATTCTTTATTAATATTATATCAGCTTTAAGATCGTTAAGATTCTTTAGTAATGCACCGTGACCGCCGGGTCTGAATACTATTTTCCCTTCTTCATCTCTAAAAAGTTGGTTATCAAAGGTAACAGAGACGGTATCCGTTGAAGGACTCTGGAATGAGAATCTAATGTCAAACTTCCAACCTTCAGTCGAATGTTTTTCTATTAACGATTTGAATAATTCTTTGACATCTTTTTCGTGTTCAGGTGAGATAGTGAAATGTGCCCTAACGACTTTGTCCTTCCCTGCAGAATAGTGCATAGCCTCTACAAAGTGCTCCTCAAAAGCCGTTCTCGCACCCTCAGGATACGCATGAAAAAGAATTGAACCCTTTGGCAAGTTTGAATAATTTAAACCTTCTTCATTCGCGACCAACTTGATAATATCTGAGACTTGGCCGGCGATGATAAGGCGATCCAATTCTTTACCGTTTTTCTTCGATATAGCTTTTAACTCTTCGTAAAATGCAAACGAATTGATATTCTCAATAAACTTGAGCGTGTCAGCACTATCCTCATCACCACCAAAAGCATCTTCCCTAATACTTTGAAGATTAACCTTCGGGTTGTTACTTACTACTGATAGTTGCTTTTTGAACATCCTCGAAGCTGCCCCTGAAGCGGGTACAAACTTAATTGTTCTACCTTCATCAAGTGCACGCAAGAACAAGTTGATATAATCCCTTTGTTCGCCCTCAGTTATAGTTTTTATGCCGTCGCCAATCAAACAAGGTTTTAAAAGCTTTAAATAAGGTATCCCCTTTTCAAAAATTTCGACCTGATCAATAATTGTTTTAATTGGAAGATGCAGATTTTCTTCATTAAGAAGTTCTCTTTCCAGCTCTTTTCTCTCTTCTAGGTCCATAATGTTTTCAATATTCTTTAAGAATTATTCTGATAACAAAAATAATTAAATAAATTTAGCCATTAAAAAAATAATTGCATTAAATGCTTGCTCAGAAAATAGAAATAAATGAAAACACTCCTTTGGAGGAAGTTAATGATCCTTTTCTTAAGGAGAGGAAAATTTCCTTGCTTATTAAAAGAGAAGATCTTAATCATCCTCATATGTCAGGTAATA
>JAPHUI010000160.1 GCA_026193755.1 Ignavibacteriaceae bacterium
ATTTTATCACAATAACCAACCATTGCTTCGTCAATACTGTTGTCCACAACTTCATTAACAAGGTGGTGCAGGCCCCGGCTGCTTACATCTCCAATGTACATCGCCGGTCTCTTCCGAACTGCTTCGAGACCTTTAAGTACGTTTATGTTTTTCGCACTATATTCTGATTGCTTTTTTGTTTTAGCCATATACTATCCAATAAACCTTATATGATTGATTCTTCTTTCGTTAAAAAATTTGTTCACACTCTCTATCATCTCGGCCTCTTTATACTTCAGCTCGCTTCTCCAAGCAGGGTTTTCTACCTTTAATTTTAAAACCTTTTTTTCACAAGAAAAAGGTAACGCCACTTTTTCCAGATTAGGAAAAATTTCGTGAAATTTTACTACAACATCGGATGAATCAACAAGTTCTCGTAAACCGGAGAGAGATCTTTCCCGCCTGATAATTTCTTTTAAGCTTACAAAGCTGCTACGCATAAATTACTTTACTATCATTTGTCAACTTAATTATTTTATCGTCATCGTCTGTTTTTAAAAACGTGAAATTCCCAAAGTCTGTGAGAGTAATAAATGCTTGCCCAACTGTTGAAAGATAATCACTAATTGCTGCGGCTCTTTCAGCATCAAGTTCTCCAAACACATCATCTAAAAGAAATATGGGAGAGGTTTCCGTCTTATCCCTTAGGTAAAAATATTCTGCAAACCTAAGGATGGTTTGAAAAGTTTTGTGCTGTCCTTGGGAACCGTAACTTTTAAGATTCATGTTGTTGATTTCAAAAATAAAGTCGTCTCTGTGCGGACCCACGAGGTTGGTTGCTCTTCTTAATTCGTCTTCTCTCCTTTGATCAATCAACAATGAAAAATATTTTTCTATACTGCTTTCACAATTACCTTCCAGAAAATAATAGCTAGTGCCGGGCTCTTCCTTGCTGCCAAGAATGTTTTGATAGGATTCTTTCATATAAGATGCAAATTCCGAAACAAACAATTTGCGGTGATTTATTATTTCAGTTCCTGTCTGTATAAGCTTTTCATTCCAGGCAATAAGCTCCCGGTCCTCCGTTTTGTTTAGTTCTCTTATTCTGCCCAGAAGAGAAGAGCGTTGCTTAAGTGTTCTGTTATATTCCAGGAGAAGGTTTAAATACGTTCTGCTCGCTTGAGATATAACAGAGTCTACAAATTTTCGTCTTTCGGCCGGATAGCCTTGTGTAATCGAGTGGTCCGATGGTGAAAGCAAAACCACCGGAAATTTTCCTATAATATCCGAGAATTTATGTATCTGTTTATTGCTCAATAAAAATGCTTTTTTATTTTCTGTGACTGAGTAATTTATCTGGACATCATCATAGGTGCGACCATTAAAGTTACCAGTTATATTAAATCCTGTTTCTCCAATTTTAACAACCTCCTTGTCTGCTTGAGTAAGGCAACTCTTTGTTGTGCAGAGATAATAAATAGCTTCCAGAATAGTTGTTTTTCCAACCCCGTTTCCACCGACTATGTAATTTAATTTATCTGCAAAATCTATGTGTGTGTCGGTGTGTTTCCTAGTGTTCTTAAGGCTGATTGAGGATAGGAACATTTTAAGTATTTAATCGAACCGGCATTAGAAGAAGCATCAGATCTTCTCCCTCCTGTTTTTTCCCTGGCTCAATTATACAGGCCTTTGTAGGAGAGTGAAGTTTGAAGACCAACTCCTCATCTTCTACATGTGTTAAAATATCATTTACATACTGTGTGTTAAAACCTATATCCATCTGTTCACCGTTATACTCACAAGGAATATTTTCAACGGCGTTAGAGCCCAAATCTATATCTTCAGCTGAAACAACAACGTTATCTTTGCCGATAGAAAATTTAACCTGCTTTGTGCCGGACGAAGAAAAAAGCAACATTCTTCTAATAGTAGAGTGCAGGTTTTGCCGGTTTATTATTAATAAGTTTTCATTCTCAAGAGGTATTACGCTGCTATATGCCGGATATTTTTCAGCAATGAGCCTTGAGCTAAACTCTACATCGCCAATAATAAATGACGCGTGTGATTTCCCAAGATAAATTTTAACATCTGTTTCGGCCAATAGTTTTGAGAGGACAGAAATTGCTCTGTCGGGTACAATATATTGTTCTTCTGTTCCGGTCTTAATATTCTTGTATATTAAACGCACAAGTCTGTGCCCGTCCGTAGCAACGAATCTTAAACCTTCAGAAGTAAACTCAAGTAACGTTCCGGTCATTGCGGGACGCATATCCTCTTTACTCATAGCAAAAGATGTTTGATCTATTGCCTTTTTTAGATCCTTGCCATTTATTATTA
>JAPHUI010000340.1 GCA_026193755.1 Ignavibacteriaceae bacterium
CCTTTTTTTTAATTATGATGTTTAAAGATATTCATTTTATAAAATCTGTCTATGATCTTGATGCTTTACCAAAGCCAGAATATCCCCAGCTAATACTTTGTGGCAGGTCCAATGTTGGGAAATCCTCATTCATCAATAGTATATTTAACAGAAAGGTTCTGGCAAAAACAAGCTCTTCTCCCGGGAAAACAAGATCAATTAATTTTTATAATGTTGAGGATACCTTTTATTTAGTGGATTTGCCCGGTTTTGGGTATGCTAAAACCAGTATTAAAGAACGAGAAAAATGGGGCAAGCTAATTTCAAAATATATCCTTGAGTCAGAAAGTATACATCACGCATTCCATTTGATTGATAGCAGAATTGAACCCACAGAATTGGACGTTCAGCTGAATTCATGGTTAAAACGGGCAAAATTAAATTATACTCTGATTATTAATAAAGCGGATAAGCTCAAACAATCCCAGATTCATAAAACTATCAACTCAGCTCTTTCATTTTTTCCCGAACTTGAATTAAATGTTAACCTGTTCCTTTATTCATCGGTTACCGGAAAATGGAAAAAAGCTTTGCAGAAAAAGATAACAGAATTGTTCCTTTAATTTGCCCGAAATGTTATTTTTTAATAATTAGTTGTTAAATTTATTTGTAAATAAAAATTTCCTATTTAAACAATCTCATGCTTGATAAAAGACAACGCAAAAGAATTCTGATTTTCCTGGTTATTCCCATTCTTGCGGCTGGTCTATTTATCAGTAACGACCTTATCATCAGGCTAATAATCATTGCCCTTCTTGTTATTTACGTTGCATTCATAATCTTCTTACGGGATTCGGTTAGATTTTCAGGAGGTTATTCAATATCAGAAGCTGAAGATACCATTCCGGAATCTGTCTCCTCTCAGCATTCTGAAGCTGAAGAGTCGTTCCGAATTGTATCAAAGAATAAAAATATTGATGTTATAACCGAAGAAAACTACAAGCCTGAGTATGGTGTTTCGAAAACAACATTAAAACCTCCGGACCTTAAAGAACGTTTTGAGGAAATTGCAAAGGAAACTTTACCTCCGGGCATCGGGCACGATGAGCAGTTCGGATTTGTTATTGAAAGAATGTTAAATGTTATGGCCGAACTTTATAATGCTCATTCCGTTATTTACTTCTGGCATAATAAGAAAAAGGAAAAGTTAATAATTGAAAAATTCATTTCTTCTTCCCGCCAATTAACTAAAAGAAAATTTGATATAGAAGATGATGTCTTGAGTAAAATTGTTGAAAAAGGTGAACCGGAGCTTTTAACAGATATATCACGAGCTGCTGAAGCCGATGTTATAAGATATTATGATACACCACAGGGTATTAAAAGTTTTGCAGGTGCACCTGTGTTCTATAACGAAGAGCTTATCGCTATTATTGCAATAGATTCTAAGGTCGAAGATGCTTTTGGTATAGAGACAATTTATTCTCTTGGTCGCTTCATACGTTTGATAACGATGCTAATTGGAATTTTTGAAGAAAAATATTCAGATACTGTTTCACAAAAGAGATTGGAAGGATTATTAAAAATTCTTGGCCCGGATAGCGAATTTGAGAATGAAAAAGAACTTATAAATGCTCTGCCCGAAACATTGAGAGCAATGATCAAATGGGATGCTTTCGTATTTATTTATTTTGATCCGCTTGAAAAACTTTTTAAAATAGAAAAGGTTGAGAATACTACTGCTTTGAAATATGTTGGAGTTGATCTTCAAATTGACCTAAACGGCACACTTGTAGGCAAATCAATTGTAACCGGAATTCCGATAAAGATAGATGATACTTCATCTGGAAATTATAAAAGATACTCAAGGGCAGAAGATGTTTCATTTGATGGCTCATTTATTGCCATACCGCTTATTTATAGCAAGCAGAACTATGGAGTTATCTGCCTGGAGAGTCTAAAGAAAAATGCATACAGTAATCAGGATGTTCAGTTTCTGAAGAAATCACTAAATGTTCTGGCATATATTATTTATTCGCACTCCAGTCAAAAGTTATTAAGAAATCTGACATCTGTTGATTTGGAAACCAGAGCTCTAAACGCAACAGCATTCAAAGAAAGACTTAATGCAGATTTAGTTAAAGCAAAGCAATTGGACGTACCCGGAACTTTAGCCCTATTAAAAATTGATGACTTCATCGAGCAAAATTCCCTGTTTGAAGATAACCCTTTATCTAAAGTTGTTTCTGTCGTCTCAGAAATTATTTCAGAAGAAATGACCCCGCTAAATCTTTTCGGCAGACTTGACGATCGACTTTTTGGCATCTACTTTTTTAATGCTTCAACTAAAAATGTATTTTTATGGGCTGAAAAGTTACGGGTAAAAATTGCACGAAAACCTATCTCAGTAATATCCAAACAAACCACATTCACAGTTTCAATTGGCGTTGCTTCTACTACAAACAAAGATAATGTTGACGAAGTAATTCACAATGCAAATCTGGCACTAAACAAGGCCATTGAAAAAGGGGGCAACTCTGTCCTCAATATAAATTAATTAAATAAGTTTTTTTGAAGGTATGAAAAACTTTTTTGTTATAGTACTGGATGGAGTTGGTATTGGCGAACTTCCCGATGCTTATAAGTACAATGATCAGGGAAGTAATACTCTTGCCAATATTGCACAGGCAACAGGCGGTTTAAATTTAGCTAATCTTGAAATGCTTGGTTTAGGAAACATCGAACCAATTAAGGGAATTGAAAAAGCATCTCAACCGTTAGCATCTTTCGGTAAAATGGCAGAAGTGTCTCAAGGGAAAGATTCCACAACTGGACACTGGGAACTAGCCGGACTTCACGTAAAAACAGAGTTTACTTATTTCCCAAATGGATTTGATGAAGAAATAGTTCAGAAATTTTTATCCGAAACCGGATGTAAAGGAATTATTGGAAATAAGCCGGCATCCGGTACTGAAATTATAGAGGAATATGGTAAAGAACACATCGAAATGGGTTACCCGATTATTTATACTTCAGCCGATTCTGTTTTTCAAATTGCTGCTCACGAAGAAGTAATCCCTCTCCAAAAACTTTATGAAATCTGCTCAATTACTCGTGAGAAAGTACTGACATACCCCCTTCAGGTAGGAAGAGTAATCGCAAGACCATTTATTGGTGCACCTGGTAGTTTAAAAAGAACAAAAAACAGGAAGGATTTTTCATTAGATCCGCCCGAACCTACAATCTTAGATATTTTATCTGAAAATGATATAACAACAATCGGTGTTGGAAAAATCAATGATTTATTTAACTATAAGGGAATTCAAAGACAAATTTTTACAAAATCCAATGAAGAAGGCTGTGATCAATTACTAAAATTGTCTGCTGAAGTAAAAGGTAGTTTTATCTTTATTAATCTTGTAGATTTTGACGTTTATTTTGGGCATCGGAACGACCCCGCAGGATTTGCTGAGAAGCTAAAAGAGTTTGATGATTTTCTACCGCACTTTCTGAATAAACTAGATGATAGCGACAGACTCATAATAACAGCCGACCACGGTAATGATCCTACTACTCCCAGCACTGACCACAGCAGGGAATATGTACCTTTGCTCTATTACAGAAAGAACGTCATGGGTAAAAATCTTGGAGTTCATAAAACTTTTTCCGATGTCGGCAAAACCGTAGCCGATTTTTTTAATGTTACTAATAACCTAAATGGGACAAGTTTCTTAAATGATTGAAAAGGAATTGATCGAACTGAAGTCTTTGCAAATAGATTTGGATGATGAAAAATCAATAAAACTCTTTGTCGAAACACTGAACGAGCTAAAGAATAAAGGATATGACAAGCTAAAAATAGAAATCAAAACCTCAACTGAACAAGAATTAATAAAATCTGATTTAGATATTGAAGTCTTCAAAAAAATAAAAGAAACTCAGGATCTTCCTGATTGGGTAGTAATCAATTTAATGCTGGCATCTGGAAAATTAAAAGAAAGTAAATTTAAATTACGGTTGCCCAATGAGTAAATATTTACTCGATAGTGATATTTTGGTTGATTATCTAACTTCCTTGGATAATATGAATAGCCATCTTATTAACCTGATGCAAAAAGGACTTTGCTATACTACCGTTTTAAACGCTGCTGAGTTATTGGCTTCCTGTAGAAATAAAGATGAAGAAAAACTAATCCGTAATGTATTGGATTCGCTTAAAGTACTTGGTTTAAATTCCAGGTATGCCCTAAGTGTTCCAGAATTTTCCGATAAGACAAAAAGCTTAAGGGATGCATTATTTTCGGTTGTATCCTCGATTAATAAAATTCCAATAGTTACATTTGATAGAGAAAGATATAAAAAAACTAATTTAAAGATTATTCATCCACAAGAATTGAGAGAATAAATGTTTCTTGGAAAAGTTATAGGGACCGTATGGTCAACCAAAAAAGACGAGCAATTGGTTGGCGCAAAGTTTTTAATCGTCCGTGAACTTGATTTACAAATGAAAGAGAAGGAGCGCTTTGTAGTAGCTGTCGATAGCGTTGGTGCAGGTGAAGGAGAAGTGGTGCTTGTGGCTACCGGAAGTTCATCTAGGATGACAACATTTACAAAAGATAAACCGGTTGA
>JAPHUI010000395.1 GCA_026193755.1 Ignavibacteriaceae bacterium
AATCATTATTCCCAATCCACCTTTTAGCTTCTCAAGACCTCTTGCAGGCGGTGGTTTAATAATATCCAATATTCTCCAGATTAAAAATGCAGCAACAATAATTCCTATTGTTTTGGGTAATGCAAGGAGTGAAATCCAGGTTCCCACTACCTCATCAACTGTGCATTCGGAAGGGTCTTTACCATATTTAATCTCGAACTTATTGCCAAGAAAAATTCCATATAACGCAAAAATTAATATAGCAGGAATTATAATAAATAAATTCTCAAATCCCGGGATGAGATAAATTAATAAAGCTGCAAAACTTCCAACTGTACCAGAAGCAATGGGAAAATATCCGGTATAAAAACCAGAACCGATAAATTTTTCAAAAAAATTAATTTTCAATTTTTAAAAGTTTAAGTATGATTTTCCAGTTTCGTTTTATGTAAAGCATCCCGGAGTGCAATGTAATCAGGGTGATAAAAAGTGCAACGAAATATATTAAATCTTTATTGAGTAAAGTTGGAATCAATTCTTTGTATGGAGAATTGATTTCGGGTGAATAAAGAGCTACGTAAAGAATCAATAAATAGTACAAGAATACCATTTGCAACATCGTTTTCCATTTAGCATAATAACTTGTCGTGAAGTTATAACTTTTCATATTAGCAAAAACCCTGAGTAAAGTAATCAGCACATCTCTTCCAACGATTATAGCAACCATCCACCATGGAATCAGATCAACTAATGCAAATCCTATAAAAGCAGAAGAAGTTAATATTTTATCTGCTAGCGGATCCCAGAATTTTCCCCAGCTTGTTATATAGTTAAATTTTCTGGCGAGCCAGCCATCATACCAATCAGAAAGTGCAGCAATTATGTAGATAGCTACAGAAACCTGTTTCATCCATATTGCATCTGAAAGAAAAAAAATGAGGAAGACTGGTGAGAGTATAATTCTTAAAATTGTAAGCTGATTGGGAAGAGTCATTTAATTTTAACTTATGCTGAATACAGATTGAAAAGATAAACAGAACTAATTTCAATAATTAACTGTAATTCTAATAATAAAATAATTAGAAATAAAATTAAATAAGACTTTCGCCGGTTAGTTTCTTATAAATATCCAAATACTTATCGCTCGTCTTTTTAATAATATCTTCTGTCAGCGGCGGTGGAGGTGGCTGCTTATTAAAATTGATTGAAAGAAGATAATCACGCACGAATTGCTTATCGTAACTTTCCTGTCCCCTCCCCTTTTCATATTTATCGAGAGGCCAGAATCGGGATGAATCTGGAGTAAGCACCTCATCCACAAGAATTGTTTCGTCATTTACTTTTCCAAATTCAAACTTTGTATCCGCAATTATAATTCCCTTCTTCAGTGCATAATCAGAAGCTTTTTTGTAAATTTTGACTGTAGCCTCTTTAACGGCATTGAAAGTATTTTTATCAACTATCTGCATCGCTTCTTCTGCAGAAATATTTTCATCGTGTTCACCTATTTCGGCTTTAGTAGATGGAGTGAAAATGGGCTCAGTAAACTTTTCTGATTCCAGCAATCCTTTTGGAAGAGTGATTCCGGATATTGCACCGGTATTTTTATAATCTTTCCATCCGGATCCAGAAATGTAGCCGCGAACAATACATTCAATTGGAACCACCTTCGCTTTTTTAATTAACATAGATCTATTCCTGAGCGTATCCGTATAAGGTTTACATTCACCGGGATATTTATCTACATCAGCAGTGATGAAATGATTTGGGATGATATCTTTTGTGTAATTGAACCAGAACTCAGAAATTTTTGTTAGTACCATTCCTTTATAAGGAATTCCCTGATTCATTATTACATCGAAAGCAGAAAGCCTATCTGTAGACACAAGCAGAAGGTTTTCACCTACTTCGTAAATGTCTCTTACTTTGCCCTTTGCATAAAGTTTTAAGGTTGGAAATTCAGTGTGTAATAAAGGTTCCGATTGCATTTTATTTCTGCTTTTTATTTTCTCTAAATATAAATAGCCATTCTACTTTTAGCAAATAGAAGGAAAGTTTTTAGTCGATTGTTATTTTAATGTTAGTATTGAAGTAGTTAAATAACTTTTTTCAGGATAAAGTTCATTTCGTCATAGCCCAACAAATCCATTATAGTACCAATGAAACCTTTTGAATCTATATAAGCCTCAAGTTTAACAAGTCCGATTTCAGGAGTTCTCCATTCATAGAATTTAGTATGTGGCCCGCTTTTCTTTTTATTAATATCAATTTGAAATTTAACACAATCAAAATCACCGGCTTCAGTACTTACAATTTCATTTCCCAAAACTTTTCCTGAAATATTAATAGTATCAGGATTTTCTCCATCAATTAATTCTACACCGGTCCATTGCCAGGAATCATTTACTGTTAGTGGAAATGGAAATCTTATAGATGGTCGCTCGTAGGAAACTTCAACACCGGCTGAAATAAAGAGGAAAACATCAACGTTTTCATCTAATTTTGTTATATACACAGTATCATTGATTACTTGAACTGTCTGTATAAAAAAGAAATCATCATTCCTCATATCTAAAATGTAATCATTTCCCTTTTTTTCGATTATTGAAAGTGCTTCACCGAAGTTCGAGTCATAGATCAGTTTTTGTGATGGATCAACTGAAAAATATTCTAATCCAATATCTCTTGAAGGTCCTACGTAAAGAATTTCATTTGGTTTGGTTTTCGTTAACGCAATTGATATTCCTAATACAAAAATAAAAAGCGTTATAATAATTATTTTTTTAAATAAGCAATTTTTCATAAAGGTAATTATCTTTTGTCTATTGCCTAATTATTAGCAAAGTATTAAAAAATTTAATTGATAAAAAAGGTTGATAGATTAGCTTTTATCATTCAACGATATGCATATAAGAGACCTGCAATTTCATCATAGGATGGAGGTTCAATCAATTTGAATCCATGATCTTTAAGAAATATAGCCAAGCTTTTGGGGTCATGCTCTTCTGTAAATCGATGCCATTCCATTGCAATTTTTTGAATCTTACTTAAAGTTGATGGATCAGAATTCATTAAGATAGAGTATTCTGCACCTTCGCAGTCAATTTTCATAAAATTGCAAATTTTCAACTGTTCTTGTTGAAAAAAATCATTTAGAGAAATAGACTTTATTTTCTCTTCGAAACTTTTTTTTACCTGACTGATTTTAAATAAACTCGTATCTGATGGATCACCCTCTTTTGTATAATAAAATGATAATTCCCCGGTTTTATCAAATATAGCTTTATTATAATACTTTACATTTTTTATTTTGTTTTGTTCAATATTCTTTTCTAAGAGTTTATAATGCATCGAGAATGGTTCAAATGCATAGACCCTACCATTAATTGCTTTTTTTGCAGCTTTTATTGTAAAAAAACCTAAATGTGCTCCAACATCTACTATAATATCATCATTCTTTATACTAAATTTTTCTAATTCATCATACTCACCCTTTAAAAAAACAGTATAAAAAACATGATTTAATCCTTTAGAGTCCTTATGAACATTAAATTTTGTTCCATCCCTAAGATTATAAACTATGCACTTAGTCTTTAAACCAAATTGAACTCTTATTAAATCAGTTATAAAAGATGGCCAATTTGAAAGAGTAGAATACCCGCCAATCAAATAGTTGAACAAACCTTTTATTTTTTTTATTGCTTTATTCATTTTCCCGTATTAAAAAAAAGAGGCTGTCGGTATTAGCCTCTGAGGAAGTGGGCAGAGACGGAATTGAACCGCCGACACATGGATTTTCAGTCCATTGCTCTACCGACTGAGCTATCTGCCCAAAAAT
>JAPHUI010000142.1 GCA_026193755.1 Ignavibacteriaceae bacterium
AAAATTGTTAAAGCAGGTATGAAAGAAGATTTTAGCTGGAATTCTTCCGCTAAGAAATATATCGATCTCTATAAGACAATCCTTAATGAAAATTAATGCCCAACCATGCCATCTTTCTTGACAGAGACGGAACTTTAAACGAAGACCCTGGTTACATTAGCAATCCTGACAAAGTAGTGCTGTTTCCGGATACCGGAGAAGCACTTTCTTTACTAAAGAAATACGGATTTTTACTCATTATTATCTCAAATCAATCCGGTATTGCCAGAGGAAAAATAACAAACAAAGAAGTTGATGCAGTGAACAGTAGAATAAATAGTCTCCTTTCTGAGTACAAAGTAAAAGTAGATGCATTTTATTATTGTCCGGCTCATCCCGATTACAACAGTGATGAAGAATGTGATTGTAGAAAACCTTCTCCAAAATTGGTGTTTGAAGCAGTAAAAGAATTCGATATCGACTTGGAAAAATCATATTTTATTGGTGATGCAGTATCTGATATTCAATGTGGTAAAAATGCAGGAATTAAGACTATCCTTGTAAGAACTGGAAAAGGGGAGGAGAGCTTTTCTATCTTGCAAAAGGAAAATAATTTTCCAACTTTTGTAGCCGATAATTTATTAAATGCTTGCAATTTCATTCTTGCTGATATTTAGCGGAGATACTTTTTGAAATTATTTTATATCTTTCCAATAATTTTACTTGCCGTATCATTATTATTTATTTCATGTTCTGACGAACCTTCTTCATTAGGTGTTGAACTCGTTGGTAGTGATTATATTACAGTTAAAACATACGATTCGATAAATGATACAATTAGCCAAAATTCATCCTTATTTAAATCAGTTATTCCATTAGGAAGCACTGATTGGATACTTGTTGGAAGACATCAGAGTCCCGAACAAAATATTGAGGCTTCAACTTTATTAAAATTTATTTTTAGTCTGGCTGACAGTTTGAAAACTGATGTTCTTGCCGATAATATAAACGTATTGGATTCCTGGATAGAATTGCGTAACCGCTATACTTATTCTTATAAGGATACTTTGGCTACAATGAATTTTACTGTTCATAAGGTTAATTCATACTGGTCAGCCGCAGCATTCACGATTGATAGTCTTCCAATACTCCAGTTTGAATCGAATGATGTTAGTTCCAATTTCTCAATCACTGATACTATCTATACTTTTAATATTGATAATGCTTTACCCCTTAGCTGGTTGAAAAATTCAGCCGACAACACTTTGGAAAGTAATTTTGGAATTTATCTTGAACCAACAACTTCTTCTACTAAAGTTATTGGATTTCAGGCATTAACAGCTTTATCATCACAAGCTGCTAAATTAACTGTAGTTATTGAAAAACCGGGAGCCTACGTTGATACCATCAGTGGATTTATTGCTGCCGATATTAGTTTGGTCGATGGTCCGATTCCATCGTTACCACCCGGACTGATGTGTGTGCAAAGCAGCGTTAGCATAAATTCAAAACTTAAATTTGATTTAGGAGTGCTTCCTCCGGGAATAGTTATAAATAAAGCCGAACTTTACATAACAAATGACTCACTTAATTCAGTCAAAGGTACCGGTTCTAATAATAGTTTAAAAGTATTATTCCTATCCAGTGATGATTCGACAACTACGGAAGGAAATGCCATCAGTTTACTCTCTAGTGATAACCAGTATTCTGGTGATATTACTACATTCGTTAGAACCTGGTTAGGCAGAAATGAAAATTATGGAATTTTAATAGAAGCAGGAAGCCCAACTTTAGGTCTGGATCTTTTTACGTTAAAGGGTAGCGATTACAATACCATTTCTGAACGACCCAGACTTCGGATTACTTACACCCAGCAGAAAAACCAATGATAAAGAAATTTCTAAAATATTTTTTATTTATTTTACTTTTGATATCGAATCTATCAATCGCTCAACGTACTTCTACTTACACGAGGTACGGTTTGGGCGATGTTTTATATAGTTACTCCGCCAGAACTCTTTCGATGGGAAATGCCGGTTCGGCAATGATTAACAGCGATTATGTTGAAATACTCAATCCTGCATCCTGGTCTAATTTAACAAGAACAAGAATTGAGTTCAGTTTTGCTTACAATGAATTGAAGTTATCAAATCAGGATGAATCTAAATATTACGGGGATGGTATTTTCAAAGGATTCACATTTGCCTTTCCTGTTAGTGAAGATAATGGAATTGGAGTTGCTATGGGTATCGTACCATATACACGTATTAACTATGAAGTCCAGGAAAAGGCAACAAATGAAACGACCGGTAACTACACATCAACTTATCTTGGTAAAGGTGGACTTTCAAAAATATTCGTAGGTGGTTCATATAAACTTCCTATTGATTTTATTCTTGGTGCTACGCTGGAGTACTATTTTGGCAACATTAAATACACTTCCAAGATTGAATTTGACAATAATTCATACTATCCTGCCGAATATGAATTAGATTACGGTCCAACAGGTTTTGGTACAACTCTTGGGTTTATTACACCGGATATGTCGGGTTTATTAAATGCCGGTTCAATTTCTAATTTAAGATTTGGATTAAGTGCTAATTTAATAAGTAAACTGGATACCGATACAAGTTTTATAAGTACATCTTCGACAATTGTTGATTCAATTGGTGTCGGAAAAACAAAGATGGAAGTTCCAATGCGTTTGGATGCCGGCTTACATATAGCTTTCATTAAAGTTTATAATATTGCACTCGATTATATTTATCAGCCCTGGACTAATTTGAAACTGAACGGAATAAACCAGCTTAATTTGAACGATGTACATAAACTTTGTTTAGGATTTGAATACCGACCACAGCGTATGCCGGGTATTAGTTTTTGGGAACAAATAATGTTCCGGGCAGGTTTAAGTTATGAAATGTCACAATACAAACTAAATGGAAATGATTTAAAGCAATATTCAGTTTTTGGAGGATTTGCACTGCCACTTGCTGATGAAAATACTATAGATTTTGGATTTGAGTATTCGGTAAGAGGTAAAACAGAAAATAATTTGCTTGAAGAACAATTTTTTAAAATTAATCTTGGTATCAGCTTCGGCGATATCTGGTTTGTTCGGTATGAAAAATAATCAAAAAAAGGGTAGCACAATGAAAACCAAATTAAAAATGCTGTTGTTCCTATCAATATCAATATTAACTTTACCGATTTTTGCTGCAAATAAAATGGTAGTTGAAGGTCCTTGTGATTCATTGGAAACCTTAAAATTATACAGCTTATTTTCAGAGTATCATAAGAATAAAGATTATGAGAGTGCACTTCCTTACGGTTGGCAGGTTCTTGAATGTGACAAAGTAAAATTCGCAAAATGGATTTACTACAAAATGGAAGAATGTATGTGGCAGCTTCACGATTCTTCCAATGTTGCGCCTGAAGAAATTAAGGCAATTGAAGATTCTATATTAGGTTTTTATAATATGGCTATCCAATATTACCCTGATGCAATGCCTTATTTCCAGGTAAGAAAAGCATTTGTTGCAGAAACCTGGTTAAAGATGAGTCCTGATTCGGTTATTACTATGTACGAAAAAGCTGCGGAATATAATCCCGATATGGATGCTTATTATTACAACAGACTTGGGCAACTATACATCGCAAATATGAACGATGAAAACGATTACAAATCAAAAGCAATTGATGTTTACTCAAAACTTGCAGTACGGGAACCAGATAACCCGGAATGGCCAAGAGTATTATCAACTTTAGTTGAAGATGTAGGTCAGCTGCTTGATATTCGCAAAAAGAACTGGGAACTTGATAAAGATAATCTTGAAAAAGCCTGGGTGTATGCATCTGAATGCATTAGGGCTCAAGATTACCAAAGAGCAATTGAACCGCTGGAGTTTTTAGTTCAAAAATCTCCGGACACAGAAAATTATTGGAATCAACTGGCAACTGCGTATAACAAGGTTGGGCGTTTACAGGATGCAGAGGCTGCATATCAAAAACTTTTAAAGATCGATCCGAATAATAAGGATTTCTATTTCAACCTTGGTCTTATTTACAAAGAGCAAGGTAAATTGAGCAGAGCACGCCAATATTTTGAAAGTGCAAATGATAAAGCCGGAGGTTGGGGAATGGCAATATTCTCGATTGGATTACTTTATGAACAAGCTGCCAGAGATTGCACATTTGATTTTAAAACAAAACTTGTTTATCTGCTTGCCCAGGAAACCTATAGAAGAGCTGTAAGTATTGATCCAAATCTTGCACAAGCACGTGATAGAATTGGTGCTCTTTCCAGTTCAATTCCATCTCAGGAAGATTGGTTCTTCAATAAATATAAATCGAGTGATGTAATACCGATTACGGGAGATTGCTTTACGTGGATTGGCAAGAGTGTTACTGTTCCCTAAATTTTAAGTTTTAAGTCAAAAAGAAGGTTCTCTGTTTATCAGGGAACCTTTTTTTGTTAAATTTGATTATCTAAAACAAAAAGAAAATTATTATGTATTCATATCTTCAAAATGATTCAGAAGTTTATCAAATTCTGCGAAATGAAATAATGAGGCAGCAGGATAAGCTGGAGTTAATAGCTTCGGAGAATTTTGTGAGTCCTGCTGTATTGGAAGCTGCAGGGTCACCGCTAACGAATAAATATGCTGAAGGCTATCCCGGTAAAAGATACTATGGTGGTTGTGAATTCGTTGATATGGCAGAAGATCTCGCTCGCGAACGATTGAAGAAAATATTTAATGCAGAATATGTAAACGTTCAGCCGCACAGTGGTTCTCAGGCAAATATGGCTGTCCTGATGACACTTATGCAGCCCGGTGATAAATTTATTGGATTAAGTCTTGCTCACGGTGGTCATCTTACACACGGTTCACCGGTTAATTTTTCGGGTAAGCTTTATCACGCTGTAGGTTATGAATTGAATAAAAACACACGACTACTTGATTATAATATTATTGAAGATCTTGCAAAAAAAGAAAAACCAAAAGTTATTATTGCCGGTGCTAGCGCATATTCGAGAGAATGGGATTATAAAAAGTTAAGAGAAATAGCAGATGCAAACGGTGCTTTTCTGATGTGTGACATGGCTCACCCGGCAGGACTTATTGCAAAAAGTCTTCTCTACAGTCCACTTCCATATTGTGACGTTGTTACTTCTACTACTCATAAAACTCTTCGTGGACCGAGAGGTGGTATTATATTAATGGGTAAGGATAGAGAGAATCCCTTCGGATTAAAAACCCCAAAAGGTGATAGAGTAAAAATGATGTCGGAACTTTATGACAGTTCGGTTATGCCCGGTATTCAAGGTGGACCATTGATGCATATAATTATGGCAAAAGCTGTTGCATTTAAAGAAGTCTTAAATGATAACTTTAAAGTTTATGCACAGCAAGTGATTAAAAATGCGAAGACGATGGCAGATGCTTTAATGAAATATGGCTTTGACGTTGTTTCAGGAGGAACAGATAATCATCTTATGCTTATTGATCTGTCGAATAAAAATATTTCCGGCAAGAAAGCAGAAAACGCTCTCGAAAAAGCCGGTATTACTGTGAACAAAAATATGGTACCTTTTGATACTAAAAGCCCTTTTGTTACAAGTGGAATTAGAATAGGAACACCTGCAGTTACTACTCGTGGAATGAAAGAAAACGAAATGCAAAAGATTGCTGATATAATTAATTCTGCGGTTGAAAATGCAGATAACGATTTGAAGCTTGAAAGCCTGACGAAAGATGTTAAGGATTTATGTCCTGGATTTCCACTTTACAAGGAATTAATTTAGTGGTGAGTTAATAAATTTGGCACTGGATGATACAATCCCGAATAACGGAGATGAAAAAGAGAGCGGTGATGTTGAAATGTCTTTTCTCGATCACATTGAAGAACTCCGGTGGAGAATAATTTATTCTTTAATTGGTATCGTAATATTTACAATCGTGGCATGGGTGTTTATTAATCCATTGATCGAGATTGTTCTTCTGAAACCTGCAAGAGATGCTCATGCTTCTCTCCAAAACTTAAGACCATTTGGACAACTTTTTCTTTATTTTCAGGTTGCTATAATTATAGGAATTGTTGCCAGCATTCCAAATATATTTTACCAGTTATGGAAATTTATTGCACCAGCCCTAAAAAAGAGTGAAAGAAAATATATTCTTCGGATAGTTTTCTTTTCAACGTTTTGTTTTCTGGCAGGAATAGCATTTGCCTATTTCGTTATGCTTCCAATGGCTATGAAATTTGCTGCTCAGTTTGGAACAGAAGAAATAAAAAATGAGTTTGCAATAGATGAATACATGTCAATAATCATCAGTATAATGCTATCAGCAGGTGTCGTATTTGAACTACCAATGGTCTCATTTTTTCTTTCAAAGCTTGGAATTTTAAGTCCGAAATTTATGCGTAAATACAGAAGACACGCAATTGTTATAATCATGGTACTTGCAGCTATTTTAACACCCGGTACCGATCCTGTATCGCAGGTTATACTTGCAGTACCGTTGGTTCTCTTATACGAAATAAGTATATTTATTTCAAAAATATCTTATAAGAAAAGTTGATTATGCAAATGCATCCCTTCGGGAAAAGCCATCTTTCCGAAATAACCCAACCGATAAAAAGCGAACTGGATACATTCAATCAGATCTTCAGAGAATCCCTGAAATCGAGAGTTGGGCTTGTCGATCTGGTGACAAGATATATTATCCGCCAGAAAGGAAAGAAGATCAGACCTTTGCTTGTTTTGCTTTCTGCAAAAGTGTCGGGAGGAATAAATGAACGTAGTTACCGTGGTGCAGTGCTTGTAGAACTACTTCATACTGCAACTCTCGTTCATGATGATGTAGTGGATAACGCAGATAAAAGAAGAGGCCTTTGGTCTATCAACAAAGTATTCAAAAATAAAATTGCTGTATTGATGGGCGATTATTTGTTGTCAAAAGGATTACTTATTGCTATGGAGGGGAAGGATTACGATTTTCTTGAAGTGATAACCAACACGGTAAAAAGAATGTCTGAAGGTGAACTGCTTCAAATTCAGAAAACACGCAAGCTGGACATAGATGAGGAAACTTATTTTAAAGTGATATCTGATAAAACAGCTTCTTTAATTGAAACTTGTTGCACTATCGGAGCAATGA
>JAPHUI010000404.1 GCA_026193755.1 Ignavibacteriaceae bacterium
AGGTTAGTTTTACAAGTCCTTCTTCAATTGTTGCAGTAACATTATGCGGAGGACGAGGAGCTAAATCCTGGTAAGTGTATGTCCAGCCGTAGGGACCACCATAAAGACCGATATCACTTCTGCTTCCGTCTCTGTCAAGAATAGTTGGGTCTCCAGCATCTATCAAAGGTGAATACATCTGAAGATGAAAATCCAAATCTCCCTGTGTTGTATCATCATTTACTATCATTGGATCAACCGAGAGGTTTGTGGTGTCCGGTGTTAGGTTAGTGTAATTGATCTCGTTATTCCAAAGATTGTTATACTTAACTACAAGATTCTGTGGATTTCCTGCCACTATTCCCCTTGTTGTGTTAGTCACTACGTTATTCTTAACCGTATCCCAACTCGACACATATATTCCCTGCGGTGAATTTATCTCACCGCCAAATATATAGTTATTCAAAACTTGGCAGGAAACAACATCATTATTATCAATACCGATTTGTCCCGTTCCGATTATTATTAAATTATTATAAATCTTAGTTGAGTCTGATGTTGATAAGAAAATTCCTTCCGCGCCATATTGTATGAATTGAATAAGATTATTTTTTATTATTGGGCTTGCACCAATTGATTTTCGAACCCCCCTCCCATAATTTGATATTATACAATTCGAGTCAATTATTGGTTGATAATTAGAGCTAAACGCAGTTATGAAAATTCCACTAACTCCCGCTCCTGTAGATGAAGTCATAAATAATTCATTTTTTCTTACAATTGAATTTGAGTTTGCTACACTTATTCCCGTTCTTACATTAAAACAATAGTTTTTATAAGCTTCAACATTAGAACCATATAATTCTATCCCTGAATTAGCATTTGAAAATTTATTTAATGTAATTAGTCCAGACTGTGCCTCTGTATAAATCCCGTATCCATAATCAAAATCGTTACTTGAGAGAATGTATAAGCCCTTTACAAGACAATTGTTCTTCATATCTATAGTTTTATAATTCTGCAGAGTGACTAACTGTCTACTATCTACAACGCAAGAATCAGTTCCAGCACCAATAAGAGACAATCCATTTATCATCACCACCTGCTCTTCATAAACTCCGTTGGCAACGTAAATGGTATCGCCAAAAACACAAATGTTAATGCACTTTTGTATGCTGTCGGCTGCTGTTTCCCAGCTTGTGTATGGTGGTATGCTAAGACCGGTTTTGCTAACAAACCTTACCGTAGCGTTAAGCTGTAAGCTATAAGCTGTAAGGAAAATGAGAAGAAGGAAGAAAGTTTGGTAATATTTTTTATTACGGTTTCTCATTGTTTTATACTCAGTCATTCTGAAGAAGTGCAACGACTGAAGAATCTCAATGTATTGTCCAAAGATTCTTCGCTTCGCTCAGAATGACAACTTCAAATAAAATAACACAAGAAACTTAGAAAATTAAAATGAGAAAGACGAGAAGGGAGGAATTTGTAAAATCATAAAGGCGAGATAGGAAATACATTCAAATTAAAAACCCTCCTGTAATGGAGGGTTCTTTGTTTTTAAAATTTTCTCTCCCCTTAGGGGAGACCCGCCTGCGGCGGGCAGGGACTAAGAGAGGGGCTTTTAGAATCCTAATCTTTCCATATCTGTAACAAGATTTGTAACAGCTTTTACGGAATTATCAAGCAATGCCTTTTCATCTTTATCCAATGCAAACTCGATAATTTTTTCTACTCCGTTTGCACCAAGCACAGCAGGGACTCCAACATAATATCCTTTAACTCCAAATTCGCCATTCAGATAAGCGCAGACCGGCAGTACACGTTTTTCATCATATACTATTGACTCAACCATCGAAGTTGTAGCAGAAGCCGGAGAGTAAAACGCTGAACCGGTTTTAAGAAGTTTTACAATTTCACCACCAGCCATTTTCGTTCTGTCAACCATTGCTTTCATAACTTCAGCAGCTTTTGCTTTATCATTGTATTTTCTTTCAAGCAGTTCCATAGCCGGGATACCATTAACATTTGCATATCTAACAATCGGAACCATTGTATCGCCATGTCCACCAAGTACCATTGCATTCACGTCTTTAACTGAAACACCAAGTTCCCAGGCAATGAACGTTGAGAATCTTGAAGAGTCAAGAATTCCTGCTTGTCCCAAAACTCTATTGGTTGGAAAACCTGTAATCTTTTTGAAAAGTGTAACCATTGCATCCAAAGGATTTGAAATAATAATGGCGATTGAATTAGGTGCATGTTTCTTTACATTTTCAGCAACTGATTGCATTATTTTTGCATTTGTTGTTAAAAGATCATCCCTGCTCATACCGGGTTTTCTTGGTAAGCCTGCTGTAACAATCACGATATCAGAACCAGCAATGTCCTTGTAATCATTTGCACCTTTTAGCGAAACATCAAATTTATCTATCCTGGATGCTTCAGCAATATCAAGAGCTTTTCCTTGTGGCATATCATCGATAATGTCAAACAGAACTGCATCCCCTAGTTGTCTTGAAGCTATTAGTGAAGCCAATACACCGCCAATCTGGCCACCTCCAATTATTGATATTTTTTTTCTACTCATTTTAACTCCCTATAATAAATTGTTGATAATGACAACCATTAAAATAAATAAAAAAAATCAGAGGTTATAATACGGGAAATTGAAAAAGAGGGTATTATTTTAATTGGGGTTGGTTTATAAATTAAGAGTCAGAATAGTTTCCATACCTTCCGGAGTTACATTATATTCTACTTTATCCATGTAGACTTTCATCAGGAATACTCCGCGCCCCGAATCTTTTAACAGATTTTCAGGTTCTGTAGGATTAGGTATAGTGGAAGGGTCAAAACCTTTTCCTTCATCTTTAACTTTTACGATCAGCCTTGAATCTTCAATATGTGCATGGATTGTGACGAGCTTGGATAAATCACATTTATTTGCGTGGATAATTGCATTTGTGGTTGCTTCTGTAACAGCAAGAA